>NZ_JACTAC010000042.1 GCF_014486675.1 Flavobacterium macrobrachii | reverse complement strand
AAATAAATTTATTTAAACTTTAATTTACAAATTATGAAAATAAAATTTATTCTATTTGTATGTATTCACTTTTGTTTACAAAACGTTATTTTGGCTCAAAATAATCTTCTTGTCAATGCACCAGTAACAGCTACTCCTGGAGCAAATCACAATACTGTTTTTGGACTTAATTCAGGACTTTCTCAAACATCAGCATCTGAAAATTCATTATTTGGTAGTTTTGCAGGAAGTAATTTAAAAGTGGGCAGCAAAAACACTTTACTTGGTTATCAATCAGGATTAACTTTAAAAGATGGTTTAAATAATACTTTTGTTGGTGAAGGTAGTGGAATATGGTCTAATGGTACAAATAATGTGTATATCGGATCCTTATCAGGTAAAGGTAATGCTGCATCAACTTCATTAAATACTGGAACAGCAAATACTTTTGTTGGAACAAATTCTGGGGCAGGTAATACTTCTGGCTCTGAAAATGTTTTTTTTGGATTACTAACTGGACAGAATAACACTATTGGATTTAAAAATACTTTTATTGGTCAACGATCAGGTCAGGCAAACACTACAGGAAATCTAAATATTGCTGTTGGAAGTCAAGCAGGAAATTTTAATGCTACTGGAAGTGGTAATGTTTTTATAGGAAATAGTTCTGGAGTTAATAATATTTCAGGATCGGCTAATCTTTATTTAGGAAATAGTGCTGGAAGTAGCGGGACCAACTCAAATGGAAATATTTTTATTGGAAATGGTGTACAATCAATCTCGTCTGTTTCCAATGAATTATTTATTGGTAATTCAATATCAGATACACCTCTAATAAGGGGTAATTTGAATAACAGAGATTTGATTTTTAATTTAAACAATAATGTAAATTCTAGATTAGTAGTAAACAGTTTTAATACGGGTAATGCCTCGGGTACTTCAGGTTTGCGTTTTGCAAACTTAACAAGTAATAATACAAATTTAGTTGCACCAACTGGTAGAGTTTTAACAGTAAATGCCAATGGGGATGTTGTATTAACTTCTGATCAAGTTAGTACTGGAAGTACTGGTATTACAAATAGTTGCACTAATAATGTGAATTTTGTTCCAAAAACTGCGGATAATTCAGGTAATTTAACTTGTAGTCAAATTTTTGATAATGGAACTAATGTAGGTATTGGTACGGGTAGTCAATCTACATCTTTTTTTGATTATACAATAATGAGTGGAGATTTTTCAGCCGAAGCTACAACACCCGGAAATGCAAAATTAAGAGTTGCGGGAGTTACTTGGTCAAATGGGTTTTATGCTGCTTCGGATAAAAAATTCAAAAAAGATATTAAACAAATTGCTAGTTCACTTGAAGCTATCCAAAAAATAGATGGTAAAACGTATTCTTGGAATAAGAATGAAAATAAAGATAGAAATTTTGACCAAGGATTACACAGCGGTTTTATTGCTCAAGAGTTAGAGAAAGTATTACCTCACTTAGTTGCTACTAGTGGTGACGGTAGTAAAGCGGTAAATTATATTGAACTAATGCCTTACCTAGTAGAAGCTATTAAAGAACAACAAACTCAAATAAGTGAATTAAAGTCGCAAATTGCACAAAATAATAAATTGCATACATTGGATTTTATAAAATTTTTTAATACAAAAATCATTAATGTTTCCCCAAATCCTTCTGATAGTTTTATAGAAGTTTCATTTAATATAGATAGTGAAATTAAGTCAGCCTATTTAGAAGTTTTTGATCTTCAAGGTTCTTTACAATCTAGTTTAAAAATTAGTGAAAGAGGATTAGAAGTAAAAAGAGTGCTTCAAAAAGATAATTTTGCTACTGGAATTTATATCCTAAGTCTTTCTGTTAACGGAAAAAGTATAGATACTAAAAGAATTGTGTTTAATTAAATAGTTAGATATACTTCATAAATATTCTTAAAATCAATTATTAAATGATAAATATGTTATTTGATAATTGATTTCTCTTAGATTTAAGCTTAATATAAGTTAAAATTTAAAAATATCAATTTAAACTGGTACAAAATTTCCATGAAATCTATATATAAATATATTAAATTAATAATATGTTAACATTTTTAAGACTTGGTTACAAAGGTAATTTGGGAAATCATCTTTTTCAAATTGCTTCAATAATTGGTTTAGCTAAAACACACAATAAAAAATTTTGTTTTCCAGAGTGGAAATATTCTGAGTATTTTGAATACAAATTTCCTGAAATAGATAAATCTATAGAATATGAGACTGTTAATGAGAAATTTTTTAATTTCCATGAATGGGATTTAGGTGATGGAAATTATAATATTAATGGATGGTTGCAATCAGAGAAATATTTTGATGTAAAAAAAGTAAAAGAAGTTTTTAAATTCAAGTCAGAGTTTAGAGAAAACACTTTAAATAGGTATAAAAATATATTCAACAAAAAAACTATTTTTGTTTCTGTAAGACGTGGAGATTTTGTTCATAATCCAAATTATTTTCAGCTTTCGTTTCAATATTACATTTTAGCTTTGGTTAATAATTTTCCAGACTTAAAAGAGAGAACAATTGTATTTGCTAGTGATGATATTGAATATTGTAAATTTCATTATTCATTTTTAAATAATGTGGTTTTTCTAGAAAATGTTCCACCCATGGAGCAAATGGTTATAGGAATTCACTGTGATGATTATGTCATTAGTAATTCCACTTTCTCTTGGTGGATTGCGTGGCTAGGTGAAACTCAAAATAAACGAGTTTATAGACCTATTAAAAATTTAAGTGGTGAGTTTGGAAGGGTAAACAATGATAGAGATTATTTTCCTGAAAGATGGATTGCATTTGATGAAAAAGAAAATAGTTTACCATTAAAGATTAATTATATACTTTTTACTTTAAAAGGCAATTTATTTGCAGCTTATATTTATTTAGTTTTTAATATCAAATTTTATTGGAAAAAATTTAAAAAAAAAGTAAAAAAAATAATTGAAAAGCAATAATTATGCTCCCACAAAACAGGCTTAGGGAATTAGATTTTTTAAGAGGAATTGCTATTATTCTTGTTGTTTTTAGGCACAAAGAAGTTATTCACTTTATTCAAGTTATGGGTTGGATTGGTGTTGATTTATTCTTTGTACTTAGTGGTTTTCTTGTGTCAGGATTATTGTTTAAAGAGTACAAGAAGTATGGTTCTATTGATGCAAAACTGTTTTTAATCAGACGAGGATTTAAGATTTATCCAGTATTTTATTTGACTTATATACTATATATAATTCCACGAATTATTTTGAACAAACCTGATTTGAAATATATAATTTTTGATTTAACTTTTACTCAAAATTATTTTTTAGGTTGGGGTTATGCATACGCCCAAAGTTGGTCACTTGCCGTTGAAGAGCATTTTTATTTTGGTTTGGCTTTGTTTTTATGGCTAATATTTAATAAAAAAGTTTTTCAATTTAAAGTTGTTGAAAATAGTATCTCTAAATTTGAAGTTTTTTTAATATTTATTTTAATTACTGTATTAATATTAAGAGTAATTTCAAATATTCAATTTCCCGACGAAAAAGTCAGAAATACAACAATGTCTCACTTGAGGATGGACTCATTGTTGTTTGGAGTTTTGATTTCTTATTGGTATTATTTCAGAATTGATAAGTTGACTTTTTTTTACTTATCTAATAAGTTTAAATTATTAACACTTTCATTTTTAATGCTATTGTTTACACCATTTATAGATCAACTCGATTCATTTTTTGTCAAAACTATCGGTTTTACGATTATTTACCTATCATTTGGAATATTGTTAATTCATTTTCTTATTGATAAAAATATTAATAATCAACTAGATAATCTTTTTTCAATTAAACTAGTAAATTTTATCAGTAAAATAGGTGTTTGTTCATATAGCATATATATAATACATACATTAGTTATTTTTGCTGTCAAGTTTTTTCCTATAAATAATAAAATCATTACCTTTATTTTGGTTTTTGTAATATCTATTTATGCAGGCTTTTTAATTATTTCTAAAGTAGAAAATTATTTTTTGGACCTTCGTGATAAATATTATCCTAAAAGGCTGTAAGATTTTTTAAATATAAAGCTGGTATTCATAAAGTTAAAATCTAAAATTCAAAAGTAATTTTTAAAATAAATAAACACATTACATTCTTAATGTTAATTATACATGTACTTTAATACTAGTAAGTGAATTAGTTTTATTTTAAATTATTTTTAAGTTATAGCTTTTAAATTTTTTAAACCATTTTATCTGTAAACATAATCAACAATTAACATAAAATTTCATGCTTACTGTTTGTAATTTCCATTATATAAGAACAAATTTTGAAAAGCCTTATCCAAGTATTTTTGGAGTAACACCAATTGAATTTGACAACCAGATAAAAGAATTAAAAAAAATAGGAGAATTTATTTCAATTGATCAGCTTGTTAATAATATTGATGAAATCTTAGTAGATACAAAAAATCATTTGCTCATTACTTTTGATGATGGTTTAAAAGAGCAATTTGAACTAGCTTTACCTATACTCGAAAAAAATAATATAGAAGCTCTTTTTTTTATTAATTCTATGAATTACATAGAAAAAAAAGTTTCCATGGTTCACAAAATTCATCTAGTTCGCTCTGAAATTAACCCAAATACTATTTTGAGTGAAGTAAATAAAGTATGCGCTATTGAACGAAATGAACTAACATCAGATGAAATGATTAAAGCTGTTAAGCATTACAGATATGACGATCAGCAATCGGCACATCTTAAATATTTGTTGAATTTTAAATTACCAAAAAAAGATTTAGAACTAGTAATTAATTCATTATTTGAAACTTACTTTAATGAAGAAGAGGTTGTCAATTCTTTATACATGACTAATAATCAATTAAATTATTTAGCACAAAAACAAATGCTAGGTAATCATACTCATAGTCATCTAGCTTTGGGATTATTGAACGAAGTGCAAATAGAGAGTGAAATTTTTAAAACAAAATCTTTCATCCAAAGTTTTCAAAAAAACACTAATTTAGCAATCAGTTATCCTTATGGAAGTGAGGAAGCATGCCAAGATCCAGTTACAGAAATTGCAAAGCAATTAGGTCATAAAATAGGTTTCAGCATGGAAAGAGGTACAAATGATAAAACAGCCAATAAATTACTTTTGAAACGATACAGTTCAAATGATTTACCAGGCGGAAAAAATTACATTGAATAATGATAACCAGAGAAGCAACAATTGAAGATTGGGATGAACTTTTATATTTTTTTAAAAAAGTTTATAGAGAAAATCATCCTTTGCACAGTAAAGATTTTTGGGAATGGCAATATGGTAATAAGGAATTTGGTCGCTCTTTCATTTGTTTAAATGATGCCAATAGAATAGTTGGGCATGTTGGAGCAAATTTTGGTGGTAATATCGCATGGATTATAAATGTATATCTTGATGAAGAATGCCGAGGGAAAGGAATTTTAGGAAAATTATACGATTTAGCAAGACAATATTATCCTTTAGCAGCAACAGCTGCAAATAAAGCTGGTTTAGGATTGTATCAAAACATGCGTTGGATACGATATTATGATTTGGTTCGGTTTGTTAAAATTAATCCCTCAATTATTAATCCTACTTTAGACACTGTATGTCAGTCAAAACAAATTGATACTAAAGATTTAACATACAAAGAAACTCATTATTTTAAACAGCCAAATTTAAATGGTATAAAGTTAAATGATGGTTCTACAGCAATAAGTCAACCTGAAGTTTCTGGTTTAAGAATAGTTGATATTCAATCTATTTCTGAATTGGAACAACAAGCTTGGAAAACGGGATACAATTGGATAGATTATATTACGTCTTGGAATGATTTAAAAACTAGAGAATTAGAAAAACAAGGATGGTTAATCGATAACCAAACAGTTGTTCCATGGAGATTAAATCCAATAATAAATGATTATTATTGCAATATAACTTTTCTTTCAGAAAAACCATTAGACAACAATTTTATTGTTCATAGATCTTATTCTGATCATGGAAGAATAGGAAGTTTGCCAAAAGAATAATGATGAAAAATAAAATATTTTTACTTGTACTTGATGGTGTTGGTTTAAGAAATTTTGCTTATTCAAATTTTAAACAAATAGGCGAAAAAAAAAATAATAATGTAGTGTTTTGGAACAAAACACATTTTTCAATTGAGAGTCTTGGTTTTAATGAAATCAAAATTGAAAATCAAAAAATACATCCTTTAACCGATACTTTAAAAAAAGCAAAAAAAGATGTTAACTTAAATGTTTTTATAAATAGAACTAAAGATAAGGTATATAATTCCTATAAGTTTAAGTTTTCATATAAAAACTTTAATGCTTCTGTGAAAAGTAGTTTAACAAGATTATTGATTTTCTTACTTTCAAATGAAAAAGGTCTAAAATTATTAGATAAATACATTAACTATTTTGAAAGAAAAACTAAATATTATACCTATTGTAAGAATGTTTTACAAGTAGAAAAACCAAGTATCATATTTTGTACTTCTCAAAGACATGTACAGTCAATAGCTCCACTACTTGCAGCCAAAGATTTGGAGATTCCTACTGCAAGTTTTATTTTTTCGTGGGATAATATACCCAAAGCAACAATGGTTGTTGAGACAGATTTTTATTTCGTTTGGAGTGAACACATGAAAGCAGAATTAATATTTTACCATCCAAATATTAGAGAAAATCAAATAATTGTTACAGGTACACCTCAATTTGAAATTCATTTTGAAAAAAATAGTTTAATGCCTAGAAGTGATTTCTTTGAAAAATATAGTTTAGATATTGATAAACGATACATATGTTTTTCAGGAGATGATGTAACAACAAGTCCAGATGATCCAAAATATCTCCAAGATTTAGCAGAATCTATTATTAGATTAAATAATAAAAACCATAATTTAGGTATAATATTTCGAAGATGTCCTGTAGATTTCTCCACCAGATATGATGAGATTTTAGAAAAATATAAAGATATAATAGTGACTATTGATCCATTATGGAAACCATTTACTTCGCATTGGAATACAATTTTGCCAACAAAAGAAGATGGTATATTGTTTAGTAACATTGCTGAACATTCTGAAATGGTTGTTAATTTAGGTTCAACTACACTTTTTGATTTTGTAGCTCACAACAAACCATGTGGATATTTTAGGTATAATCAAAAAATTCAAAAAAATCCAAATTGGGATATTTTTAGGTGTTATAAATTTGTACATTTTAGATCGATGCATTCTGAAAATTCAGTAATTTGGTTAGACAGCCCAACTGCTATTGATGAAAAAATTGAAATGGTAGTTAATAATAATCATCAAAAACAAATCGATGATGCAAAAAAATGGTTCCAAAAAATAAATCAACATCCAGTTGAACAAGCATCTGAACGTATTTGGAGTGCAATTGAAAATATAATAACTAAGTAAATGAGTTCACAATATTTAAAATATGATTTTTTACGATATGGAATTCAAAAAGTAACTTTTAGGTCTCTACTTTTAGTATTTATAATTAAACCAAAACCAGGATTAAAGTTTTTGACCGTTTTTAGAACACTTCAACACTATAGAAGAAAAAATCGATTGCTATTCTACTTCTTCTTTATTTGGTATAGAATATTAAAAGTAAAATATGGATTTGATATTTCTTATCGAACTAAAATTGGTAAAGGACTCTATATTGGTCATTTTGGAAATATTGTCATACATGGAGATGCAATAATTGGCGAAAATTGTAATATTTCTCAAGGAATTACAATAGGTATAAATAATTATGGAGAAAAAAAAGGAGTTCCAACCATTGGAAATAATGTTTTTATTGGTCCAAATGCATGTGTGTTTGGAAATATAAATATTGGAAACAATGTTACAATCGGCGCTAATACAGTAGTTACAAACTCAATTCCTGAATATTCAACAGTTACAGTTGGTAGTCCAATTGTAATTGAAAAAGATTTGTCTCAATATTACATTCATAATAGCATCTACAAATGAAAATAGCTTTTGTTACTCCCGAATTTCCGCATGAAAAAATGGGCTCATCTGGAGGAATAGGTACAAGTATACTAAATTTAGCAAAAGGATTGATAGCTAACGGAAATACAGTTCACGTTTTTGTTTATGGTCAAAAGATTGATGAAGAATTTGAATTCAATTCAATAAAAATTCATAGAATAAAAAACATCAAAATAAAAGGATTGTCATGGTTATTAACTCAAAAAAAAGTTCAGTCAATTTTAAATTCTTATATTAAAAAAAATGAAATTGATATTGTAGAGTTTCCCGATTGGACAGGTTTTTCTTCCTCAATTAATTTAAATTGTCCTATTGTAATTAGATTAAACGGTTCCGACAGCTATTTTTGTCATTTGGATAAAAGAAACGTAAAGAAAGTCAATTTTTTAAGAGAAAAAAAAGCACTTATTAAAGCAGATGCTTTAATTTCTGTTAGTCAATATACCGCTGATATTACAAATGAAATTTTTAAATTAAATAAAAATTTTAAAATAATTCCAAATTCTATTGATACTTCAAAGTTTATTCCTTCAAATGAAGATGATAGCAATCAAAATACCATATTATATTTTGGAACATTAATAAGAAAGAAAGGATTACTAGAATTAGCAAATATTTTTAACGAAGTAAATAAAATTGATAATCAAATTAAGTTGATTTTGATAGGAAAAGATGCCTCAGATATCGCTTCGGGAAGTTCATCTACTTGGGAAATTATGAAAGGGATTTTTACTAGTTCTGCATTAGAAAATGTTGATTACAAAGGTAGTGTACAATATGATGAAATAAATAAGCACATTCAGATGGCTACTCTTTGTGTTTTTCCTAGCTTTGCCGAAGCACTACCTGTTTCTTGGATTGAAGCTATGGCGTTAAAAAAAGCAATTGTAGCATCAAATATAGGATGGGCATCTGAAATTATTGACGATTCTAAAGATGGATTTTTAGTAAATCCAAAGGATCATAAATTGTATGCTGAAAAAATTTTAAAATTAATTTCTGACACAAACATGAGAGAGAATTTTGGAAAAAATGCCAGAGTAAAAGTTGAGAAAGTCTTCAGTATTGATACAATTGCTATACAAAGTGTTGACTATTATAAAAAAGTTTTAGAACTTAAAAAATGATGAATTTAAAAGAATTCAAAACTCAAAGAGGTGAAGTAATTCTGTACACAGGAAATCCATGTTTAGAAAAACTTGAATTACTTTCAAATGGTGTTGGTGATATTTGGCATAGTTCTTTTGAACAAGGTTATAAAAACATATTTCCAGAAATTGTATATCAAACTGCCACTTTCTTCTGGTTTGTCAAAGATTTTGATGGTTTGGATCAATGCATAAGTTGGAGACTTAATCCAAATCAATTTGCAGTTAGAAAATCGGTTTGGGAAACATTAAACGGATTTGATAAGGAATATTTTAATCCGGTCATGCAAGCTTTAGACTTTGGCCTTAATGCAGTTAGAGGTCAAGGCGCAATTCCATTATATATAAAAGGTTTATTTCAAGATTATAAAGACGACAAGCCAAAAATATCTGTAAATGACAGATATGTTTTTTTTAGAAAAAATTTTAAACAAGAACATTCTATTTTCATGATTTATAGAAAAGGTTTTTGGAAAATAAGTGAATGGAAGGCTTTTTTTTATGCAAAGAAAAATTTTAAAAAAGCAACAAAAAAAAATATTGTAAATCATCGTGAATTAATTGAAATTCAAGGTCAACCTGAGGTTAGTTATATTATTCCAACCATGATGAGGCAAAGCTTTACCCTCAATTTGTTAGATGATTTATCTAATCAAACATTTCCTCCTAAACAAGTTGTTGTAGTAGATGCAACACCTGTTGACCAAAGAGATGAAAGCCTTTACATTAATAAAGTTTATCCATTTGAGTTAATAATTAAATGGCAAGAAACAAAAGGAAGTTGTAGAGCCAGAAATGAAGCAATTGAGCTTTGTTCTGGTGATTATATTGTTTTTGGAGATGATGATATTAGAGTTCCAGAAAATTATATTGAAAACCATATCCGATTTTTACAGACTTATAACGCTGATGCATGTAACGGTTTGGATATTAGAGCAGATAACCAAAGTCAAGATCTTAATGATTTAAAACAAAAATTACAAAAACTTGGCGATAATCGCTATATGGTTGGCGCAGCTCAATTTCTTAATAATGCTAATAATTGTGTAAAAAAAGAGTTTGTAGATAAATTAGTTGGTAACGATATCAACTTTGATGGAGGTTATGGCGAAGATAAAGATTTTGGTTTATCATTAACAAAAATAGGAGTAGTTGTACTTCAAAATCCATTTTCAACTAATTTACATCTAAAACCACCTGTTGGAGGTTACAGATTTTGGGGTAGTCAAGCTAAAATTGTTGGAAAAAAACGAAAAACACAACCATGGGAAATGGGAGTACCAGTAAAAAGAATTACTCCTAGACCAAGCCCAACAGCAATGTACTATTTTTACAAGCATTTTGGATTAGATTTAGTAAAAGAATTTAAGCACAAATACTTTTTTTTATTCTTGTTTAAAGGTTCAAAATTAAAGTTGCCAATACGCTTTTTACAATTGCCATATAGATTAATGCAGTTTGAAAAATCTTTATTTTACGCTAAAAGATTAGTTGAATTGGGAAAAAGAACAAAGTAAAATGAATTTTACAGTTATCATTTGCACTTTTATGCGGCCAAAACCGTTACTTAATCTTTTAAAATCAATAAAAGAACAAAAAGTTTATCCCAATGAAATCCTCATAATTGATGGTTCTTTAAATGAAGAAACAAAAAAAGTACTTCAAGAAAACAATTTTTCAAATCTTAAATATTTTCTGGTTGCGCAATCAGATAGAGGTTTAACAAGGCAAAGAAATTATGGAATCTCTAGAGCTTCCGTTCAATCCGAAATTATTTGTTTTCTTGATGATGATACAATATTGAAAGAAAATTACTTCGAAGAAATTTTAAAAACCTATTCCATTTTTCCAAATGCCTTAGGAGTTGGAGGTTATATAAATAATGAAGTAAAATGGGAAAAAGTTCTAAATGATTATCAACCAAATCATAATGAATTTGTATTTGATGGTTGGAAAAGAAAAGATGGAAGTAGATTTATAGTGAGAAAAAAACTTGGATTGGATACTAATGCACAGCCAGGGTTTCTTCCTGAATTTTCAAACGGTAGAAGTATTGGTTTTTTACCACCATCAGGAAAAATTTATGAAGTAGAACAATTAATGGGTGGAGTTTCATCTTTTAAAAAGAGTGTATTTAGTTCATTTCAATTTTCGACCTATTTTCAAGGATATGGACTTTATGAAGACGCCGATTTTACTCTCCGATTATCAAAAACTGGGAAACTTTATGTAAACACTAATGCGCAACTCGGACATTTTCATGACCAATCTGGAAGACCAAATAAATTTCAATATGGTAAAATGGTAGTTAGAAATGGATGGTACGTTTGGAGAGTAAAATATTCAAACCCGTCGCTTAAATCAAAGTTTAAATGGCATGCTATTATATTGCTATTGACTTTGATTCGTTTAGGAAATGTTTTTAATACCAATAAAAAGAAAGAAGCTTTTACAGAAGCTCTTGGAAGAACAGCTGGTTGGTTGAGTTTATTTCTAAATAAACCAAATATAATCAAATAAATATATGGTTTTTTGTATTATAACACATGTGATTCATGGATTTGAAAACGAGGAGTACTTTGCTTATTCACCATATGTTCGCGAAATGAATATTTGGTCAAAATATGTTGATAAACTTTTGATTGTAGCACCAATAGGCTTGGATGAAAAAAATGCAATTCATATAAATTACAATCATAAGAACATAGATTTTATAAAAGTAAAATCATTCAATTTTTTGTCATTTAAGGATACATTTGCAACGTTAATTACTTTACCAAAAGTAATTTTTACAATCTTTAAAGCTATGAAAAATGCAGATCATATCCATTTGAGATGTCCAGGTAATATGGGGTTACTGGGATGTTTTATTCAAATTTTTTTTCCTAACAAACCCAAAACAGCTAAATATGCAGGAAATTGGGATCCAAAATCAGTACAACCATTAAGTTATAGATTGCAAAAATGGATACTAAGCAATACTTTTTTAACAAAAAATATGAAAGTATTAGTCTATGGCGAATGGGAAAATAGCACAAAAAATATAAAACCATTTTTTACAGCAACTTATTTAGAAAGTGAAAAAGAAAAAATTGAAATTAGAAATTTGAATTCTAAAATTAGATTTATGTTTGCTGGTTCTCTTACAAATGGAAAAAGACCTTTATATGCTGTTCAAATTATAGAAAAATTAAAAAGAAAAGGCATCGATTTACAACTGGATATCTTTGGAAACGGAGTTGAAAGGCAAATTTTAGAAAATTACATAAACGACAATAAACTAAATGATTTTGTATTTTTAAGAGGAAATAAAACACAAGATGAAATTAAAAAAGCTTATATTCAAAGTCATTTTTTAATTTTGCCTTCCAAAAGTGAAGGTTGGCCAAAAGTTGTAGCAGAAGCAATGTTTTGGGGATGCATGCCAATTGCTACAGATGTTTCATGTATATCAAATATGTTAGCAAAAGAAGAAAGAGGAATGATACTTTCACTAGATATTGAAAAAGATGTTGATAGAATTTCTTCCATAATTTTTAATAAAGAAGAATATAGCCTTAAAACAGAGAAAGGATTGATTTGGTCAAGAAAGTTTACTCTTGATTTTTTTGAGACAGAAATAAAAAAAATACTTTCATGAGAATACTTCAAATTATAGACTCTTTGAATGTTGGTGGTGCCGAAAAAATGGCAGTGAATTACGCAAATACTCTTGCAAGAATTGAGGAATTTTCAGGAATTGTTGTTACAAGAAAAGAAGGCGCACTTAAATCTCAAATAAACGATAATGTTGGGTATTTATTTTTGAATAGAAAAAGAAAAATAGATATTAGTGCTTTAAAACGTTTAAAGAAATATTGTATAGAAAATAACATTGATCATGTTCAAGCTCATAGTTTGTCATATTTTACTTCGTTGTTATTAAAACTAATTTATCCAAAAGTGCAAATTATATGGCATGACCATTATGGATTAAGTGAATTTTTAAGTAAGAGGAAATTGTTCTATCTAAAAATTGCTTCGTTATATTTTAAAGGGATAATAGCAGTAAATACTCAGCTTGAACGCTGGGCAAATAATAAATTGAATTGTAAAAATGTTATTTATTTGCCAAATTATACCAGTGTGGATAGTTCAGTTGAAGCTACAACAGTGTTATTCGGAAACAATGGAAAAAAAATAGTTTCGGTTGCTAATTTACGCTATCAAAAAAATCATTACTTATTATTAGAAGTAGCAGAAAAATTAAAGAAATCACATCCAGATTGGTCATTTCATCTTATAGGCAATGATTTGAATGACGAATATTCTAAAAATATTAAAAAACTAATAAAAACCAAATCTTTAGAAAATAATGTTTTTATTTATGGAACAAGAAACGATACAACTAATATAATTAATCAAGCAGAAATAACAATTTTAACTTCTGATTCAGAAGGTTTGCCCGTAGCTTTAATTGAATATGGATTACTTAAAAAACCAACTGTTACTACTAACGTTGGAGAAATACCATTGATTATTAAAAATGGTGAAAATGGTTTTGTTGTTCCAATTAAGGATGATGTTAAATTTTATAGTTCTCTGTTAAAATTAGTTGAAAACTCTGAATTAAGAAATGATTTTGGGGAAAAGTTGTATCAAACAATCTATAAAAATAATTCAGAGGAAGCTGTTATAAAGCAATATCTAAATTGGGTAAAATCTTTGTAAATTTATGTTAGAAAAAAAATACTTTTACTCACTTTTACTCCATGTTATAATTGGTGTTTTATTATTTTACATTCCTTTCCTTTCAAAATTATATGGTTTATCAACAATTTTATTTGGTCTGCTTTATATTGTAAAGAATCAAAATAAAAATAATGAAGTTCTTCAGGTAGCAGCATATATTGTAGGAAGTGAGGCTTTGTTAAGAATGACAGGTGGCACAATTTCATATGAATTTTCAAAATATGGAGTAACTTTTTTTTCATTAATAGGTATGTATTTTTCTGGATTTTCAAAAAATGCTCTTCCTTATTGGATATTTTTGATTTTACTCATTCCAGGTGTTGTTATAGCCACAGCAGTTTTAAATTTTGATACAGAAATTAGAAAAACAATAGCCTTTAACATCTCTGGACCAGTGTGTTTAAGTTTAGCTTCAATATACTGTTATCAAAGAGTAATTTCTTTTAATCAAATAAACAAAATATTGTTATTTTGTGGATTGCCTATAGTTTCAATGGTTGTCTATTTAATATTGTATACTCCTGATTTAAAAGATGTTTTGATTAATACAGGTTCAAATTATCAAACTTCAGGTGGATTTGGACCTAATCAAGTAGCTACAATTTTAGGTTTAGGAATGTTTATATTTTTTTCTAGATTTCTTTTAGAGTCTAAAACAAAATTTTTATTTGCTTTAAATGTTATTGTATTCATATTTATAGCTTACAGAGGTTTAATAACCTTTTCTCGTGGAGGAGTTTTAACTGGATTTATAATGATTGTTATTTTAATCTTTTTTCTATACAACAATTCCAAAAATTCCGGAAAAGGTAAAATAAGTTTTTTGATAATTTTTTCCATACTTTTAACACTTGCAACTTGGAGTTATACTTCATCAACAACAGGAGGTTTGATAGATAAACGTTATGCAAATCAAGACGCCAAAGGAAGAGAAAAAGAAAGCGCACTAACAGGTAGAGAAGGTATTATTGAAAATGAAATAAATAATTTTATTGAAAATCCAATATTTGGTATTGGTGTAGCAAAAGGCTATGAATTGAGAAAAATTCAAAGTGGCTTTGTATCTGTATCTCATAATGAAATAACTAGAATGCTAGCAGAACATGGTTCACTAGGTGTTATGGGATTGTTAATTTTGTTTTTTACGCCAATGATATTATATTTAGATAATAAGCAAAATATCTATATCTTTTGCTTTCTGGCTTTTTGGCTATTAACTATAAATCACGCAGCAATGAGATTAGCAGCACCAGCATTTATTTATTCCCTTTCCCTTTTAAAAGTAAAAATTAGTGACTAACATATTATACATAGGAAATAAACTTTCTGCTCATGGTAATAATGCAACTTCCATCGAGACACTTGGTAAATTTTTAGAAAGAGAAAATTATAAACTTTTTTATGCTTCTTCAAAAAAAAATAAAATTCTCAGAATTTTTCATATGGTTTATATGACTTTGAAGCACTCAAAAAAAGTAGATTATGTTTTAATCGATACTTACAGCACATCAAATTTTTGGTATACAGTTGTTATCTCACAATTAAGCAGAATTTTGAAATTGAAATATATTCCAAATTTAAGAGGTGGAGATTTACCTAATCGATTAAAAAATAATCCCTATTTGTGTAATTTGATTTTTAAAAATGCACTTGTAAACGTTGCTCCATCAACATATTTATTTGAAGCTTTTCAGTGTCATGGTTTCACTAATCTAGTTTATATTCCAAATACTATCGAAATCGAAAACTATCATTTCATAAATAGAAGTTTTGATTGTCCAAGAATTTTATGGGTTCGAGCTTTTTCTGAAATCTATAATCCAATGCTAGCGGTAAGAGTTTTTATTGAAATTAAAAAAGAATATCCAAATGCTACTCTTTGTATGGTTGGTCCAAAAAAAGACGATAGTTATGATAAAACTGTAAAAATAGCCAAGGAAAACAATCTAGAAGTTACTTTTACAGGAAGATTGGCAAAAAGTGAATGGATTAATTTATCTTCTAATTATAATGTTTTTTTAAATACCACACACTTTGATAATACTCCAATAAGTGTTATGGAAGCAATGGCTTTAGGATTACCAATAGTTAGTACAAATGTTGGTGGAATTCCTCATCTTTTAAAACACGATGTTACAGCATTATTGGTTAATGATAATGATTTAACTGATATGGTAATACAGTTAAAAAGAATTTTCAGTGAACAAATTTTGAAAGAAAATTTAATTATAAACTCAAGAAAAGAGGCAGAAAATTTTGATTGGAATATTGTTAAAAAGCAATGGCAAACTTTGCTGAAGTAAGCAATAATTTCTTTTACTTTGCAGTAATATATTAAAATGGAATTGAATAAATATAAAGACATACATTTTGAAGTATCAGAACGTAAAATTCTTTTAAGAATTTTCGATATAGTTTTTGTGTTTATTTCTTTATACTTCGTGGGAATTACTTTTCAGTTTGATTATTTTAACATTTCAGCAACAAATTTTTATTGGACTATTGTTCTTGGTCTTTATCTACAAATTATAGGTTCAGTTTTTGAAATGTATAATTTACAAGTAGCGAGTAATCAATTTCAAATAATAAAAAGTATAATTTTAACTTCTTCTACAACAGTACTTTTTTATCTATTAACGCCTTTATATACACCAGTTTTACCTTCTAATCGTTTACAAATTTTAATTTTTTTCTTTGCAATTTTTCTAGCATTATTCATTTGGAGAATGCTTTATGTTCGCTTTTTTGCTTCTAATCGATTTGTAAAAAAAGTTATTTTAATTTGCGATCGAGACCAAGCAGAAGAATTAATAAATGGATTAATTTCTGTTGATCCACATTACAGAGTTTTAGGTTTTGTGAATTCTTATAGTAATTCTGAAAATAACGATAATTTAAAAATCAATAGTATTCCAATAGATAAGTTAGATAAATTTGTCAAACAAAATTCTGTTTCTGAAATAGTTGTAGCATCACAAAAGACAGATGGAATAACAGTTGATTTATACAACCAGTTAATAAATTTATTAGAAAGCGGTTATATTATTCGTGAATATACTCAAGTTTATGAATCTATAACTCATAGAATTCCAGTGCAATATGTTTCGAGAGATTTTTACAGATTCTTCCCTTTTAGCAGAAGTAATCAAAACCATTTATATTTATTGGTAGTTAGAATTCTTGAAATTGTAATTTCACTTTTTGGTTTGAGTTTAGGACTGTTTTTATTACCTTTTATACTATTAGGAAATATTTTAGGAAATAGAGGCAAGTTATTTTACACTCAAAAGCGTGTTGGAAAAAACGGAAAAGTTTTTAAAATTGTTAAATTCAGAACGATGATTAAAAATGCCGAAAAGAATGGAGCTGTTTTTGCAACGACTAACGACACAAGAATTAAACCTTTTGGAAAGTTTTTACGAAAATCACGATTGGATGAATTTCCACAGTTTATCAATATCCTAAAAGGCGATATGGCTGTAATTGGTCCACGACCAGAACGACCAGTTTTTGTAAAAGAAATTGCCGATGTTATGCCTTTTTATGAAACCCGACATGTAGTTAAACCAGGATTAACGGGTTGGGCACAAGTTAATTATTCTTATGGAGCAACGATTGATGACAGTTTGATAAAGCTTCAATACGATTTGTACTATATCAAACATCGAAGTCTTTTTCTCGATTTTAACATCATTTTTAAAACGCTCAGTACCGTTTTATTCTACCGAGGTCAATAAGTTCTTTTGACCTTTTTTCTTCAATTTTAGTAAAATATAAATGTTTGTCAAAATAAATGGTAGCATGATAACTAAATAAGGTCTTGTTATCATAACAATTATATAAATCAATAAAAGGAATAAATTTAGTAACACTATTTTATCTAAAAATTTGTTCTTTATAAATGGTAAAATAACAAGTAACGGACTAAATAATAATGCGTTATAATTCCAAAGTACTTCTTGATGTTGCGAATACAATCCTACCAAGCAAAGAAAAATTCCCAAAAATCCACAAACAAAAAGATAACTTAAAAACAAAAATTGTTTATTGATAACTATGATAAGTAAAAGTGCAGCAATAATTACAAAAATACTATTGAAAAACGAAAACGAAACCGACTTTTCGCTACCATTTACGATAACTTTTTTCTCTGAAACCAATGGTTTGCCATTCACTTTTACTTGGTCTAAACTATTTAAAAGTTCAACAGGCAAGAACAATTTTTCCGCTTTAGCATCGGTTTTTGCACCAAAAATGATGTTGATTCCTAGTTTATACCAAAAATAATCATCAAAATAGGGATATAATAATTCCCGGTACGTAATCGATTTGTCATCTACTTTCTTAATCAATTTTGTATCAAATATTCCATTGATTTTATCAGCAACCATTGTGGTACAATTTTTATCGATAAACTTATAAGTATAATATTTTTCGGTTGAAAATAAATTGGCATTCAAGTTATCAAAAAGCTGTTGTTTTTTTTCTAACGGAAGATTTAATTTTTGCTCAATAACTTCTCTTTCATCCATTTGATATTCCATAACAAAATCTTCTACCGAAGTTGCTGTCATGAAATATTGTAAATCGCCTTTCACAAATTTTAGATAAAAATTCTCTGTTCTAAAATCAAATGTGCCATAATTGTAAACAACATCCAGTTGATTTTCAGTATCTTTTATTCGTAAAGCTGTATGTCCGAACGTAGAATACAATTGATCGCCACGTCCACAAGTAAAAATGCTTACTTCGGTTGAAGGCGAAAGTTTCGGGTTTTGTGAAAACGAAATACTACAGAACAGTAAAAGGAAAAAGAGTATTTTTTTGGTCATAATTTTTTATCTGAAAATGCTTAAATCCACTTTTACCGAAAATATATTGGAATATAAGGCCGCACTTTGATCGCCCAAATCGGTTAAAGCATAATCTACTTGAATTCCTTTGTACTTAAATCCTAAACCAATATTCGGTTGAAAATTTACTTTTTTGGAACCGTCAATTTGTTCTACATTTTGAAAATTTCCAACTCCAGCACGAAGAAAAACCAAATCAGTATAACCAAATTCAAAGCCAATAGCTGGATCAATACTCACCGCATCGGAAGCTAAAATATCATTGGTTCGAGCAAATTGCATGTTTAAATTAACGGCTGCCAATAAGGTATAATCGTAGTGAAATTCAAATTTTTTGGCAATTCCAAGTTGCGCTTTTGGTAAGGTAATCTCAGTGTCTTCGGGTAATTCTTGGTTTTGACCTTCAACGGCATCTTTAATTTCGTTGAATTTATCTTCGTCAATTGCCCAAACATTATAGGTTGTGGTTATATCGCGAACCATTACGCCAAACTGCCAATCGTCTTTTTGATATTGTAAACCAGCATCAATTCCAAATCCCCAAGAATTGGCAAACTCACCAATTATTCTTCGGATAACTTTGGCATTTACACCATAACTAATCTCTTTTAATTGCGATTTTCGGGCATAAGAAAAGGTCAAAGCATAATCGGCTGTTGAGAAAAGACTAATTCGATTGTAATCAATATTTCCTTGACTGTCAATTAATTGAGTAGTGTTTAAAATGTCATCAACTCCAAAACGGATTAGTGAAATTCCCCAAGCGCTTCGGTCGTCAATTTTTTTAGCGTAAGCCGCATAATCATATTGGGCAATATTGGCAAAATAACTGGCATGCATTAACGCTGCTTCGCTGTCTTCAATTCGAAATAATCCTGCTGGATTCCAATAACCCGAATTTACATCGCCAGTTGAAGCCGTAACCGCATTTGACATTCCTAATGCAGCAGCATCAACTCCAATGTTCATAAACTCATTAGAATATTTTCTAACTGATTGAGCATGAGTGAAAATGCTAAACAGTATTAGCGGTAAAAGCACTATTTTTTTCAAGGCAATTTTTCTTTTTACAAATATCATATAAAAATCTCTAATATAAAACGTAGAATGCTCTAACATATTGTATTAAATTTGTAAAAATTTCAAATAAATACAAGTAACCAATGAATATCAAAGCCCTAATTCCCAATTTCTTTACGATGCTTAATTTGTTTTGTGGTTGCGTGGCGTTAGTTTTTGTTTCCAATACTGAATTTGAATTAGCTTTTTTCTTTGTTAGCTTGGGTATATTTTTTGATTTTTTTGATGGATTTTTTGCTAGAAAATTCAATGTGGCTGGTCCGCTTGGTGTTCAATTGGATTCATTAGCCGATATGGTAACCAGTGGAGTTGTTCCGGGTTATGTGATGTATAAAATGTTGTTGAATTCTAGGTTAACTTCAATTTTAGAATGGTTGCCATTTTTAGGATTTATCATCACTCTTGGCGCTTGTTATCGTTTAGCAAAATTTAATATTGACACAAGACAATCCGATAGTTTTATAGGTTTGCCAACACCTGCAAATGCTTTGTTTTTTACGAGTTTACCAATTTTACCATTGGTATTTCATGACAATTTTCATATTATTTTTTCTTATAACAAATGGATTTTATTAGCACTAACTTTTTTAAGTGCTTATGTCATGAATGCTGAAATTCCTTTGTTTTCTTTAAAGATTAAGAATTTTAGTTTTGCTAAATATAAATTGCAGATTTTCTTTTTAGCCATTTCAGTTTTGATGCTGATTTTTCTTCAAATTGTAGCTGTTCCACTGATAATTTTGCTTTATGTTTTACTTTCGGTAATCAATAATATAGTAAACAAAAAAGCTTCCGTTTAGGAAGCTTTTTTATTCATCGTCGTTTTCTTTTTTATATCCTTCATAATAGTAGGATTGTTCTATTCCTTTGAAGATAATTTCTCTGTTTTCAATTTCATCTGTTAAATTGGCTATGAGTAATGTTCTTAATTCTAAATCGTTAATTGGACTTCTTTCCATCGCTTGAAGATAAAGCTCTTTACCAACAAATTGCCAATTTATTACTTTTCTTATTCTTGATTTTAAAATTAGATCAAGCCAGATTCTCATTGTTCTTCCGTTGCCTTCCATAAATGGATGCGCTATATTCATCTCTACATATTTAGAAATGATTTCTTCAAAAGTCCTTTCGGGCATTTGTTCGATTTTCTCTAAAATCTCTTTCAGATAAAGTGAATTTGCAAATCGGAAACCACCTTTTGAGATATTTAATGTTCTGATTTGACCTGCAAAATCATATAAACCATCAAATAAGTGGTGATGAATTTGTTGTAAACCTTTGGTTGTTCCAATTTCAAGACTATCTATTTTGCCTGTTTCAAATAGGTTGTAGGCTTTTTCTAAACTTATTTTATCGATGTTTTTCATTTCAAATGTAAAGTTTAAAGTAATTTTTATTTTTTAGTCATTGTAATTATAAAAACAATAAATCCAAAAAAGCACAACATTCCAATAAAAAATAGATAGGCTTTTTGATGAGCAAAATTTAATGTCGTACCATAATTAGGATTAGGTTTGTTAACAATCAGTCGATTATCTTCTTTGTTGTAATAAAATAAACCTAGTTTCCAATGTTTTGGATTTTTCATATAAAGTCTATTTTTTAAAATCTGTGAGAACGGTGTTTCTAAAACTCCAATTTCTTTTTGCGAAGTTCAAAATTTTGACCTAAATATACTTTTCGCACCATTTCGTCTTCAACTAATTCTTCTGGTTTTCCAGCTTTTAGAATTCCGCCTTCAAACATTAGATAGGTTTTGTCGGTAATTGCTAAAGTTTCTTGAACGTTATGATCGGTAATTAAAATCCCGATATTTTTATTTTTTAATTGGGCTACAATTCGCTGAATGTCTTCTACGGCAACGGGATCAACCCCTGCAAATGGTTCGTCCAAAAGAATAAACTTTGGATCGGTTGCTAAGGCACGAGCGATTTCAGTTCTACGACGTTCACCACCCGAAAGTAAATCACCACGATTGGTTCTGATATGTTGTAAGCTGAATTCGTCAATCAAACTTTCCATTTTTGCTTCTTGTTCGGCTTTTGAAAGATTGGTTAACTGCAAAACACTCAAGATGTTATCTTCAATGCTTAGTTTTCTAAAAACCGAAGCTTCTTGAGCTAAATAACCAATACCATGCTGCGCACGTTTGTACATTGGAAAATCGGTAATGTTCTTATCGTCAAGATAAATATTTCCCGAATTTGGTTTTACTAAACCTACAATCATGTAGAACGAAGTAGTTTTTCCGGCACCATTTGGACCAAGTAATCCAACGATTTCTCCTTGATTTACTTCCACCGAAATTCCTTTTACAACCGTTCGTTTTTTATAGGTTTTGATTAAATTTTCAGCTCTTAATTTCATATCTTGATGTTCCGATTTTTAGAAAGTTAGATTTTTGGCAAAGTAACAAATAAACTAATCACCAAATCAACCCTTTAACAATTATTTATTTTCTTCCAATGCTTCCCAAAACTCATATGCTCTACGCAAATGCGGAATGACAATCGTTCCGCCAACTAGAGTTGCAATTCCCATACTTTCCATCATTTCTTCTTTGGTTACGCCATGTTTATAGCTGGTTTCCAAATGATATTTGATGCAATCATCACATCGTAAAACTGCAGAAGCTACTAATCCCAATAATTCTTTGGTTTTTACATCCAATGCGCCTTCGGCATAAGCATTAGTATCTAAATTGAAAATTCTTTTGATAACTAAATTGTTATCTGCCAATAATTTTTCGTTCATTTTTGAACGATAATCGTTAAATTCTTGTACTAAATCAGCCATTTTTTAATTTTTGTTTTTCTACAAATACCGATAAAAATATACTTAACTCATAAATAATAAGCATTGGAATAGCTACTGTAATTTGGCTTACCACATCGGGTGGTGTAACGATTGCTGCAACAATTAACAGGATTACGATAGCGTATTTTCTATATTTTCTAAGGAAATTTGGGGTTACTAATCCTAATTTGGTTAAAAAGTAAATGATAATAGGTAATTCAAAAAACAATCCTGCAGCAATAACCGATGTTTTTATCATACCTATATAGGAATCTAAATTGAATTCATTTTTTACAACATCACTTACTGAAAATGTTGCCACAAAGTTGATGGAAAGCGGAACAATTACGAAATAGCCAAAAAGTACTCCAAGAAAAAATAGTACTGACGAAATCACAATAAAACCAATGGCACCTTTTTTTTCTTTTTCATACAACGCTGGACTGATGAATTTCCATAATTCATACAATATATAAGGAAACGCTAGAATAAATCCAGCGGTTATACACGTCCAAATGAAAACATTAATTTGTCCTTCCATGGAAGTGTTTTGTATGGTAAATGGTAACTCGTTTACACAAATATCTCCAGTAACTCCAAGTGATTGAGCTAAGTCGCAAAAAAAGCGATAGGTAATAAAATCAGTATGTGTTGGTCCAAAAATGATATCATCAAAAATAAAATCACTAAAAGCATAAGTTACAATTGCCATAAGTACAATTACAGCCGAACTTCTAACTAATAACCATCTTAAATCTTCCAGATGATCCAAAAAGGACATTTCGTTTTTATTCTTTTTTGCCATTATACGATACCTTCTTTTAAAATATCATGCAAATGAAGCACACCTTTATATTCATTTCTATCCACAACTACCAATTGTGTAATCGAAAAATCCTCTAGAATATTCAGAGCATCGCTAACCAAATCGGTAGATTGTATTGTTTTTGGATTTACAGTCATGATTTCTTTGGCGGTTAATCCAGCAATAGTTTCGGTTTTGTTTAGCATTCTTCTGATGTCGCCATCAGTAATAATTCCGATAACTTTCTCGTCTTCAACTACTGCCGTTACACCAAGTCTTTTTTCGGATATTTCTACAATTACCGTTTTGATACTTGAGTTTGGAGCAACAACGGGTTTGTGGGTTGTATCCAGCATTTCGCCAACACGAAGTAATAATTTTTTGCCCAAAGCTCCGCCAGGATGATATTTGGCAAAATCTTCGGCAGTGAAATTTCGCATTTCCATCAAACAAACTGCAATCGCATCGCCAATAACCAACTGTGCTGTGGTACTATTGGTTGGTGCTAAATTATTTGGACAAGCTTCTTTTTCTACATAAGTATTTAAAGTGTAATTAGCTTCTTTCCCCAAAAAGGAAGTAACATTTCCAGTAATAGCAATAAGTGTGTTGTTAAAACGTTTTAATAACGGAACCAAAACTTTAATTTCAGGACTATTCCCACTTTTTGAAATACAAATAACTACATCATCGGGTTGCACCATTCCTAAATCACCATGAATAGCTTCTGAAGCGTGAAGGAATAATGAAGGTGTTCCAGTTGAATTTAATGTAGCCACAATTTTTTGTGCAATAATGGCACTTTTTCCTATTCCTGTAACGACCAAACGACCTTTTGAAGAAAAGATAGCTTCAACTGATTTCACAAAATTGTCATCAAGATAATTGACTAAATTACTAATTGCTTCGCTTTCAGCTAGAACTGTTTTTTTTGCTGTTGCTAAAATATTTTCTGTAGTGATCAAAATAGAAATTTTATAAAATTTGTGTGTTTAAAAGAAAGTTGTATCTTTATGTTGTGCAAATTTATGTAAAAATACCATTAACTAAGAATGAATTCAAACGAAATTGACATACATAAAGAATTAAAGAAGTATTTTGGTTTCTCCCAGTTTAAAGGGTTGCAAGAAAGCGTTATTAAAAGTATAATTAACAATGAAAATACTTTTGTAATTATGCCAACTGGCGGAGGAAAATCTCTTTGTTACCAATTACCAGCATTGATTAAAGACGGAACAGCTATTGTTGTTTCTCCATTAATTGCTTTGATGAAAAACCAAGTCGATGCCATTAGAAGTTTATCTTCCGAAAATGGAATTGCTCATGTTTTAAATTCTTCGTTGACTAAAACCGAAATTAATCAGGTTAAAAAAGATATTGTTTCAGGAATAACTAAACTTTTATATGTTGCACCTGAATCGTTAACAAAAGAAGAATATGTAGAATTTCTTAAAAGCGTTCCGGTTTCTTTTGTTGCCATTGACGAAGCACATTGTATCTCAGAATGGGGACACGATTTTAGACCAGAATATCGAAATCTTCGCCACATTATTAAACAATTAGGAACCGATATTCCTGTTATTGGGTTAACCGCTACGGCTACACCAAAAGTGCAAGAAGATATTTTGAAAAACCTAGACATGTCTGATGCTAGAACATTTAAAGCATCGTTCAACCGTCCGAATTTGTTTTATGAAATACGTACCAAAACCAAAAATATAGAATCGGATATCATTCGATTCATCAAACAAAACAAAGGTAAATCAGGTATTATCTATTGTTTAAGTAGAAAAAAAGTAGAAGAAATTGCCGAAGTACTTCAGGTAAATGGAATTTCTGCCGTTCCTTATCATGCGGGATTGGATGCTAAAACACGCGCAAAACACCAAGATATGTTCTTGATGGAAGATGTAGAAGTGGTTGTAGCAACCATCGCATTCGGAATGGGAATTGACAAACCCGATGTTCGTTTTGTAATCCATCATGACATTCCAAAATCATTAGAAAGTTATTACCAAGAAACCGGTCGTGCTGGTCGCGATGGAGGCGAAGGTCACTGTCTAGCTTACTATTCGTATAAAGATGTAGAAAAGCTGGAAAAATTCATGTCGGGTAAACCCGTTGCTGAGCAAGAAATTGGATATGCCTTGCTTCAAGAAGTGGTAGCTTATGCTGAAACTTCAATGTCGAGACGTAAATTCTTATTGCACTATTTTGGTGAAGAATTTGATAGCGAAACTGGTGAAGGTGCAAGCATGGACGATAACGTTAGAAATCCAAAAGTTAAAGTTGAAGCTCAAGACAATGTTAAAAAACTATTGGAAGTCGTTCGAGATACCAAATACCTATACAAGTCAAAAGAAATTATCTATACCTTAATAGGAAGAGTAAATGCTACAATAAAAGCACACCGAACCGATACCCAAAATTTCTTCGGATCTGGAAATGATAAAGAAGAGAAATACTGGATGGCTTTAATTCGTCAAGTATTAGTAGATGGACTTTTAACAAAAGACATCGAAACTTACGGAATTCTGAAAGTATCTGATAAAGGTCATGATTTTATCAAAAACCCAACGTCTTTCATGATGTCGGAAGATCATGAGTATAATGAAGCCGAAGACGATGCTATCGTTACCGCTGCAAAATCATCAGGAACAGCTGATGAAGCTTTGATGGTAATGTTGCGCGATTTACGTAAAAAAGTAGCGAAGAAACTTGGTGTTCCGCCGTTTGTAGTGTTTCAAGATCCATCTTTGGAAGATATGGCTTTGAAATATCCAATCACTATCGATGAGCTAAGCAATGTTCATGGAGTAGGCGAAGGAAAAGCTAAGAAATATGGAAAAGAGTTTGTAGAACTTATTGCGCGATATGTAGAAGACAATGACATTATCCGACCAGATGATTTAGTAGTTAAATCTACCGGAGCAAATTCTGCTAATAAATTATACATCATTCAAAATATTGATAGAAAGCTTTCTCTAGAAGATATTGCCAAAGCCAAAGGAATGACGATGGATGCTTTGTTAAAAGAAATGGAGCAAATAGTGTATTCAGGAACAAAGTTGAATATCAAATATTGGATAAACGAAATCCTTGATGAAGACCAACAAGAAGAAATTCACGAATACTTCATGGAATCGGAAACCGATAAAATAGAAGATGCTTTAAAAGAATTTGACGGCGATTATGACATTGAAGAACTTCGATTAATGCGTATAAAATTCATTAGCGAAGTGGCTAATTAAAAATTAAAGACATTTATAAAACAATAAACGGCTGCTCACTGATTAGTAGCCGTTTTTTTTATGAAGTTTTTTTCGTTGCTAAACCTGACAGGTTTTCAAAACCTGTCAGGTTTAAAATATCTTAAAACTTTGGGATAAAAGAGGTTGAGTTTTAAGTTTTTTGTAGATTGTTTTTAGAAAAATGGGAGTTGTGCAACAGCAACAGCTGTTGACAGAAGTGACGTTTTTATATTTTCTTTAGTCTAATTTCTTTAGTTTTTTTTCAACTAAAAAATAAATCAAAACCAATCCAATAATAAGTATTGTAATAATTGGTATTCCTAAATCAAGCTTTTGTTTATATTCAATTATTGAAAGTATTATCGTCAAACTATAAAGTAAAATCAAGTAACTTGAAGCATATTTATTAGCAACTTTCCAATGTTCCAAACTCTTTTTAGAACTTCCCAATTGATAACCGAATAAATAGTTAGGTTTTTTGGGTGGAAACAAATTCAAACCTATTGAAAATACTAAAAGTATTGATAAAATTAGTATCATTTTTTTCTATATAAATTGGTTTTAACTGCAATATTGGAAGTCATTTCTGTAAACCCTAAGACTATGAAAACCTCCACAATCTTTATTTCAAATATACTAAAATAGTTATTAGGCAGTCATAGTTTTTATTGAGTTAGTGCAATGGTTACTGCTGTTAGGTGATGTATATTATTTTACCTTCTTTATAATTCTTGTATACTTTTGATATATGGTCATAACCATTATTAATTTCCCATTTCCCATTTTTAAAAATAAATGAAATATATTCACCAATAAATGGTCTTGATTTTCCTTTTAAAGTAGATTTTAAATAGTCTAACTTTATGCTTAGTAAATCATTTTCATTTGGTTCATAATCAAAATCAAATACGTAGTCAGAATTTAGAATGGAAACTATTTTTAAGGCAGTTAAACCGTTGCTTAACTCTTGAGCTGAACCTTGATATTGCCAGTCTATACCATTGTAAATTTCTTCACCAATATATTTTTGCAATGACCATAGAATTTCTTTACTTTCATATTCATTTCTATTAAAGACTTTTTTATTTTTTCTTGAATTTTTATGATGAATTATTTCAGGATTTTCGTCTGATTTCGTTTTAGTTTCAATTGTCAAAAATTGGATATTTAGTTTTTTAACTGTCATTTCTTTAACGCGTTGTTTTATATGATGCCTAACCCCAAGACCATGAAAACCTCCACACCCAAGCGAAAGCAAACAGACCAAGTAATCCTTCCATCAAATATACTAAAATAGTTATTGAACTTTAACTAAAAAACAAACCCCTTTTAAATCACTTTAAAAGAGGTTAAAATTTTATGTTTTGGTAAATGGATTTGAGAAAATGGGAGTTGTGCAACAGTTACTGATGTTGGGGGCTGGCATTCTATTGTTCATTAACTGTTTCATTTGGTTTTGGGTAGGGAAATCCTGCTTGGTCTAAAATTTCAAGTTTCCATTTATTCTTTTCGTTGTGCCATTTCTTACTTCTATGTCTTAATTGCGATACTTTTTCTCTGTAAGCTTTAATTAACTCTTTTTGAGTTTCCGTCACATTACTAGGTGCTTGGTTGTCAAAGATTTCTATTTCTTTCCAAAATTTAATTGTTTCTTGGACACTCTCTCTATGTTTTTGTTTTTCCCATTCCCATTCAACTCCATTTCTTAAAAGTAAATCTCCAAGCATTTCTTCTCTTATTGGGGAAAGGAATTTTTTCACTTTTCCTCGACTACCTTTCAATTTTAGGGTCATTTGGTCGTTTAACCACTTTCCGATTTTTGTTGTTTGTTGAGGAACTGATTTGTAGTTATCTGTATTACTGTAATACACTTCTAAATCTGCTAAATTATCCATCCAATCATCATCTTTTGGTCTACTTCCAATATTAGTAACATCCCATAAAAAATTTATTGAATTCATTTTTTCCTCTTCGTATTCCGTCCATTCTGGCGGATAATTTCCTTTTCTTCTTTGTTTTTGAGTTGCACACCAAGTACCCAATTGATAAAAATTGTTTAGCTTGTCTTTAAATTGAGGAACGTGGGTAAATTCACTGTTTGGGTCAATCTTATCTTTATAGGCTTTAAGTTGGTCAAATTTGATATTCCATTTTATTAATCTACTTCTCTCTTTTCCTTCACCAAACGGAAAATCAACACCTAATAACCTGTCAAATATTTCATCAGGCAATTCGTCATTTCTGAAATAGTCCGTCATTCTACGATACCAATTGTATAGCTCTCTGTCGTCTGTATTATTACTTACAACACCGCTTGGACTTTCATTCTTAATGTGGACGATATATCTTTTTAAAAATTCCTCAAATACTTCATATTCTCGTTCTGTGAAGTTTACTTTCCTTTGCTTTGGTTCGGTTTCATCTTGTTCAAATCCTGAATTAATATCAAAATCAGTTAAATTCACTGAATCAGTTTCTTCTGTGTTTTCACCGTCATTATTTTTATTCTCCTTTAAAGTATTCCCAAGTTTTCGTTGTGAGTAGATAAGATTGTCGTTAACAAGTTTTTCAATTAGTTCAGAGCTTAGTCTTGATATTTTGTTTGAGCTTAGATTAAATAACTCTGAAAAATTTGATTTTATTTCATATAAAAGTTTTTCACCTTGTTTGTCTGTTTTGGTTCTAAAGTCAATTTGAACAGAAGCTTCAATATTCGTTATTATACCTGAATTTGTGAGATTAGAAGAACCAATAATAATTCTCGTAAATCTTGTTCCTTCAAAAATGTATAATTTAGGGTGATACGTTACATATTCTTTTTTGTCATGATAGATATATGTTTCTATGTTTTCTTTTAATAATAGTTCAAGAGCCTCTTTAGAAGTTCCCATATTATCAACCCCAATAAAAAAGCGTACTTGAGAATAATTTAAAGAAGCTGATTTTAAACTTTTTAGAATAGTCGAAACACCTGAAACAGCAGCAAAGGCAACAAAACCATTAAAAATATCATACTTGTTGTCGGTTAACGAAATTGCAATTTGTTTCCCAACATTGAATTTGTCACCTTTCCCAAGTCCGTGTCCTAAAAATGTTGCTTTCATATATGTGTGTCGTTTTTTATGCTTGACCCTAACTAGTATATACATCTAATAAAACCTAACTTATAACCCCATTTCAGGTAAATAGCTCTTGTTTCCATCAGATTATATTACAAAGTTAAATATACAAATTTCTCCATAAACCCACCACCACACAAAATCAATCCGTTAAAATCAGTATAATCCGTGGCAAAAACATAGTGAAACCTTGAGTAAACTTTGCGTAACATAGTGCTACAACCCATCTATTAATTAATATAAAACGATAAACATAAATCAAAGAGGTTTTTTTTTCATCCGCAGAGGTTTTTTTTTCATCCGCAGAGGTTTTTTTTTCATCCGCAGAGGTTTTTTTTTCATCCGTAGAGGTTTTTTTTTCGTCCGTAGAGGTTTTTTTTTCATCCGTAGAGGTTTTTTTTTCATCCGTAAAGGTTTTTTTTTCATCCGCAGAGGTTTTTTTTTCATCCGTAAAGGTTTTTTTTTCGTCTGTAACCTTTTTTTAGAGGGAATTGTAAGACTTGATGAAAAAATATTT
>NZ_JACTAC010000041.1 GCF_014486675.1 Flavobacterium macrobrachii | reverse complement strand
GCTGTTAAAGTTAGCCTCGGCAGCCGCTTTGTGCCACGCATCAAGCGTTTTATTGACCTTATCCGTTTCCGTTAATGGCTTATCTTTTTTAGAACCACAAGCAGTTAGAGTAATTATGAAAAGGAGTAGAAGAAGCTTTTTCATGATAATGAATTTTTTATAAAGATATAAAAAAGAGTAATTGGTTTTCCCATACTAGTTTACGTCAGTTCAATTGATTTTCTAACTCAAAAACGCCAGTTTTTAAAACAGAAAATTGTATCGAGAACTTACATGGCTTCTCGATACAATTTTACTCCATTGCATTGCGTAAAATCACTCGAAGCGACGTGTCTGGGAGTATATTTCGAGCCTGCACTGAGCGCAGTCGAAGTGTGTTTAAAACCCTAAAACTTTTCTCCGTGTTGGGAAAGGTCTAATCCCATGCTTTCGGACTCTTCTGAGACACGGATTGGGATGATGATGTTGGTTAGTTTGAATAACAAATAACTTCCCCCAAAGGTAAAGAAGGAAACCAAAACTAACGCCATCATGTGATGACCAAAAACCGAAATCCCACCATGAAGCAAGCTCGCGTTTTCCCCTTGCGCAAAGATAGCCGTTAGTATCATCCCCATGATTCCGCCAACGCCGTGACAAGCAAACACGTCAAGTGTGTCGTCTATTTGTTTTAGCTTTTTCCAATACACCATTTTGTTAGAAACAATGGCACCTATAAACCCAAAAAACATACTCTGCGGAATAGATACAAATCCAGCCGATGGAGTAATCACTACTAGTCCAACTACAGCACCAATACATGCTCCGAGTGCCGAAACCTTTCTGCCGTTCAGTCTATCGAAGAAAACCCACGTTAGCATAGCCGATGCCGAAGCGACAGTAGTAGTGGCAAACGCCATTGCTGCCGTAGCATTCGCCGCTAGAGCCGAACCCGCATTAAACCCAAACCACCCAAACCAAAGCATTCCAGTACCAAGCAGTACAAACGGAATATTCGTTGGAATATGTTCACTGTTCTTTCTTTTCCCCAGAACGATAACACCAGCTAATGCTGCAAAACCCGCACTCATGTGTACCACCGTTCCACCGGCAAAATCCTTCACCCCAAAGTAACTGCCCAACAGTCCATTCGGGTGCCAAATCATGTGACACAACGGTGTGTAAATAACCAGCGTAAACAAACAGATAAACAACAAAAACGAGATAAATCGAATACGTTCTGCCAATGCACCGGTGATAATCGCCGGAGTAATAATAGCAAACTTCATTTGAAAAAGCGCATAGAGAATAAAAGGAATAGACGAACCCAGCACCTGATGAGGTTTCGTTTCCACTTGGTCAAAAAAAGCAAACTGTAGCGGATTACCAATAATTCCATACGTCTTCCCATCAATAACAATCCCGATACTATCGCCAAACGAAAGACTAAACCCAACCACTACCCATAGCAAACTAATAACCCCAAGACAAATAAAACTCTTCAACATCGTCGAAATAACATTTTTCTTGCCCACCATACCGCCGTAGAAAAACGACAAACCCGGCGTCATCAACAAAACCAAGCACGAAGCCGTTAACAACCAAGCCACATCCGCAAAGTTGATACTATCCTCTGTGTTAAATACGTCGCCACTAGCCGGTTCATGTTGCCATAACAACCCCGTTATAGCCGCTAAACTAATAATGATAAAAGAAACAATCCATCGCTTTTCTATTTTCATAATTCTTTATTTTATGATTGAACCCTAATTTTTATAGGGTAAAAATATAAAATTGTTTGTTTTTTTCAACCATTACCCCTTTATTTTTTAAAAAACTCTTTGTTTTTATGAAAATAAGCAAAAAGTCTTTACTGTTCTAGAATAGTCTTAGTCCTTTGGATACTTTTTTATTATTTGTTTACTCCGTATGAGACAGTAGTTGAAATCAAAAGGACTAATTTATCCTTAGTTTATCAATAGTTTAGCTATGGTTTAAGTTATTGATTATCTTATATATACATGATATACACATGATATATACACAACATATATACGATATATAGTAAGGGATAGCTTTAATGATGTGAAATTGAAGGGAACTTAAGTAATTGTTTCCTTTTTTTTAGTAAATAAGTATAGTTTTAATAATGTGGAAAAAAAACATGTTTTTACACGCTCAAGATTCAAAATGACACGCACCTGAATCGCAAATGTCAAGAAGTTTTTCAATAGTGATTTCAGTAAAAATCCCTTTAAAATCAATGGATTTTACAAATAGTTTTTCAAATAAACGTGAATTAAAAGTAAAACCAAATAGAAAGTTGGAGCAATTATATTTTACTTTTTAATTTTATAAAAACAAAATACAAGAATTTAAAAGAGTTTGAATTTCTCTAATAATTTTATCGACCTTATTTCAATAATAAATCATAAGACTGACTAGGAGGAAATAACATATTCAAAGCGTTAGGTTTTATTTTAAATAATGGACCTTTTTCAACTACCTTTCCGTCAGTTGTTCTTTTTATCAAATGGTCAAGTGTAATAATTCCTTGTTCTAGTAAAATATCAAATTGAGATACAATTGGCTTTTTCGTATGCTCGACGGATTTATATATAAAATGCTCTTTATTATCAATTATCAAAGTATCGGTTGCAACCCAAAAAGTTTCATTATGTTTTTCCAACAAACGCCTATGCAATGTTTCTAATCCCCAAACAACGAAATCGCCAACAGTTGATTTATCGGAATTTTCGATTAATTGTCTAACATCGGTATCCAATTTTAGTTTCAAACCTTGTGAGTTACGAACGATTGCGGAAACAGTACAATACAATTTAAAATCTTCGCCACGCTGATAACCAAATTCGTTCAGAATTTCTGAAGAACTTTTAAATTTACTGGTTGACCAATCTGGAACTTGTGCAAACAAATTTTTCCTATTTCCTTTTTTATCTCTAAATGATTTTAATTCAATTCCTTTATAGTCAGGCTGTTTTGATGAATTAATATTAATCCCTAAAAGAGTTTCAAGCGTTCTACCTATTGCTGTATCAGCTTGTAACATTGCAGGAACAGCTCCTTGCAAACTAATTTTTCTCAACATCATCAGTAATTCGTCTGCTACTTCTCTCGACAAGGAATTGATTTCATTTACCAATTCTTTGAATGGATTGTTTACAATTCCATTAATCAAATTTTCAAAATCTAGTCTTGTAACATTGGCAACATATAAATTGTTTTCATAAGAGATAATTCCTAAAATATCATTGGCTTTGGCATAAGAACCAAGACCTTTAAACCAAATTCTTGGGTCACCTTTCTTGGTATTTGGTCTGTAAAGCGAAGCAACAGACTGAATTAATCCATCAGTACCAATTAGAAATGAATTAACATAAACTCCATTTTCTTTTGCTCCTTGACCTTGAAGTTCGTAATCGTGAATATTTTTATTTTTTAAATAAGCTCTAACGGAACCAGTAGCATCCATAATTGATTTTTCAAGCCCTGTCGCTGTAGGTTCGATTAATGTAACTTCTACAGAGTTTGCAGTTAGGATTTCTATACGTCCTATCTCAATATTAGTTAGATTTCTCATCTACTTTTTATAAAATTGAATTAAAACCTCTTTAATCAATGGTTCTGCAAATTCGACAATAAATTCCTCTTTATCTCTTGTTAAAATATATTCTCCAATTTTAAAGTGAGCAATACTACATCTTATTCTATAAATCCAGTATGCTGTTATTGTATGAATAAATTTATCGTATTCTGAAACATTAACTTTTGCATGAGTTTGAACAGAAGTACTATTAGCAAAAGCATCAGCATCAGATAATAAAGAATTATATTTTGTAATGTCAGACAAATATAAATTTCCTTTATTTCCTTTACCAAACCGAATAAATATTTCTTCACCCAATGATTGAAAAATCTTAATCCCATTTAGTTTCAATGCTAAATTATTAACATCGGAACAACTACTTGACACTAAATCGAACAATCTATCAACTTCATTTCTATTATATTCATTTAAAAGATTACCAATTTGATTACTATCGGTAGTTATATTTAAACTTTGAATTTTCTTAATTAAAGAATAATCAAATTCAAGTTCTAACAAATGATATAGCTTTAAAAATCTTTCAAATGAATGTCTTTGATCCAAAGCTCTATAAATACTATCCTGAGCATATAAATCAAGTTCTTTTAACTCATCTGGAATTACTATTGTGGTTATCGGCTTTTTTTAATAATTCATCACATTAGAATTTTCTGCCAATTTAAAACCGCCCCATACAGCAGAATTACTACTGTATTTTAAATGAAACTCATCAATATAATCTTTATGAATTAAAATATAATCGTACTTAAATTTATAATGCAATAATGTAAGGTCAGTCACTTCACATTCTGACAAAAAAATATAAAATTGAGAATTACTTAAAGTAGATATTTCAAAAGTCTGGTTTTTAAGATAAAATAAATCACCTATTGATATACCTGACAACTCAATTGATGAATTCAAAACTGAATGATCATATGACTTATTCAACAATTCAACCCTATGAATTACATAATCATCCAACTGAAGAAAACTTAATGTCGCAGAATATACATAAACTTCACCATCTTTTAAATTATTTATTTGATTGATATTTTCAATATTTGAATTTATTTCATCTATAGTCATAATATTATTGCGCTGCAATTTTTAAACATTCAATAAATGACTCGTCTCCTTCATTCATAAAGAATTCTCTAAATCCATCCATTATGGTTTTTCTTAATGCAACTCCAACATTACTCTTCTTGGAATCAATTCCGCTTTTTATGCTATTAAATTGTTCAAAATTGATTATATCTCTACTAGTATTTTCATCCTTAAATGTTTTTATTAATTTATCTAAAGCATTATCCATACGTGACTCACGCTTATCATCAATTTTAAATTTAGAAACTGCTGCAAAAAATGCTTTCATTGTATTTTCTTCGCTAAGCCAATTCTTATAACTTGATAGTTCATTAATTCCGCCATAAACTCTAAATAATTCAGTATCCAATTCACAATATTTAATTAAATATTTTTTAAAAGACACATAGTTTTCATTAAGTTCTGTCTCAGTTGAAGACAAAATATCATCTTCGTTTAATTTCTTCACAACCAAATTATCCCTATCAGTTTCTGGACTTTTTGTTAAAAAACTATAATATGCATTCACTATTCTATCAAAAGCGAACTTTCTTGCTTTACTCCTAATTTGTCCATCTTTTTCTAAATAGAGTTCTAAACCATCAATATCTTTAGTTAAACTATTTTTCAAAGTCATAAATAATAATTCAACTTGATGCCTCATAGACATTGGCTTTTGACCAGAATTTAAAACAATAAGCCTATAAATCAAATGATTAATTTCTTTTTCAAACCATAGTTCTAATAAAAGTTTTTGATTTTCATTAATTGGTTCCTTTTCTTCATTTATATCATTTATAATATATGTCCTTTGCAATCCATCGAGAATATAAATTTCTTCTTTGTTATTCAACATTGAAGTAATTTCATCAAATTCATCTTTTTCTATTAATTCTAAGTATTTATCGACTTGAGTGAATTCTACAGCTAAAGTTATACCAGGCAATAAAGCTCCATTTTTAAAATCTGACTTTAATCTACTATATTTTTTCGGTTCAACCCTTTTTCGCTGAATCTCGAATTTATCAAAATCTTTACCAACTAAATCGATATAATCTTTTGCAAGGATTTCGGCATATAATACATTAGTATTTGTTCGTAAATCTTTAGTTTTAGCTATTATTTTTAAACTACTCATAAATATACATATTATTAATAAAAATGTTAATCAATATTTTTTAAAATTTCTAACGCAACTGCTCTCGCCATTAAAGGAGGAACAGCATTTCCAACCAAAGTAAATTGCGGTACTTCAAACTTTCTTTTATTTCCTCCTGTAGAGCGTTTGCCTTGAAAAACAAAACTATCATCGAATGATTGTAAACGAGCCATCTCACGAACAGTCAAAGATCTTGGACTTGAATAATGAACATAATCGTCTGGAATGGTCATTACTGTTGGGCTTAATCCGTTCGCCTTTAGAACATTGTAGTTTCTCTTTTCAGAACTTAACCCAATTTTTTTTAATTCCTCTTTTGCTTCATCATAGTTCCCTGCATTTAAAATAACATCCAAACGTTTTACTACATCCTCATTCTGTTTACTTGTTTTATGATTTTGTAACGGTGCAACGACATGTGTTAAAACATTCTCTAACTCTTCAAAGTTACGAACATAAAATGGATTTTTAGCATTAGTGAACCTACCATTCAATCTGCCATTTTTTGACCATTCAGCATATGTGAGTCCGTTTTTTGTATTAGGTTTCCCATCAATGGAACGTTTTTTCAACAAAGCTTTCATCTGATCAGTAGTTCCATTATATTTTGCTTTTAAATCTATGGTTTCATAATTGAACTTTTCATCATCATTTCCAACAAAATCTAAATCATATAAGGCTTCAAAAACAGTTACTTTTTCATCTTTTGAAACCGTTGCAGGAACTGTTTTAATTAGTTTTTGGTCTTTTCTACAACCTATAAATAAAACTCTTTCACGATTTTGTGGAACACCATAATCAGATGCTAATGCTACAAAAGGTTGGTCGATATTATACAAACGGATATGTGTCAGAATCTCATTAAGTTGATTTTCTTTTTTTTGTTTTCTAGCAATTTCTGTTAAACCTTGTACACATTCATCAAATGAATAATTGTAGATTTCTAAAGCTAAGATAATATCGTTAATTTCACTCTTGAATGTTGAAGATGGATTCAGCTTTTGGAATGCGTTATGTACTTCTTCAATAATATTATTAGGCTCAATTGATACTAAAAAAGCATCAAATTTTGGAGCGAAAAAGTCATTATCTAAATCGTTATGGTTTTTCTCTTGGATAACTTTTTTTCTAATATAAGCTAGCTCTTTTGTTCTTTTTAGTAAGTTAAATCCATGACGAATGGTTGAAAAATTTATATCGGTTTTACTTGTTTTATAATCAGCTATTTTCGGAGCAAGTACTCGAAATTTATTTTCAATGTTCTGAATATAACTTTCACGAATAGTTTCTAACTCTTTATCAATTGCTTTTTCAAAATTTAATCTATGCAAATAACAATCAAGAATAAATTGATTTTCAGAATTTGATTTTTTGAGACTAGCAATAAAATGAATTAACTGATGAAATTCTTTTAAATCTATGATTGAACGTATTTCTTGTAGAATCATATCCTTGATTTTTCCGCTCTCCTTAGTTAAAATTCCCTTCACGTTTTCCATCACAAAATACTTGGGACGAAGCATTTTAATAACGTTCAAATAATGGGCGAATAAATCATCTTTTTTATCAAACTTTTTTCGTTTTCCAGCTAAACTGAAACTTTGACAAGGTGGTCCACCACACACAACATCTATTGTTTGATCTTTTATTTTCTTTAGTAAATTATCAATAAAATCTGGCTCAGTAATGTCTTGTCGCAAGAATTCAGCATCCATGCCCAATTGATAATTGTAACGAGCTAAATGCGTCAGTTCGCAATTTTCATTAATGTCGCTTCCTAATCGAAAATCGTAAAATTTATTTCCATATTCGGCTTGTAAAAACCCTTCACTAAATCCACCTGCACCGGCAAATAAGTCTAAAAATGTTATTTTTTGCATTGTTTCATATTCGGCAGGAGCTTCACAAACCATAGATACATCCGTATTTTGTTTGCGACTATTTACCAATGATAGAATTTTTTCTTTTACCTTTTTATCGGTAAACTGACTGTGTGGAGCAGTTTCAAAATGCTTCTCAACTTCTTGCTTTAGAAACAACAAGAACTTATTGATTGATTTGTGAGTGTATTCAGTTTCTTTGACTAATTGATTTTTAGCATCCCAGTCTTTACGCAAAACTTTTTCACCAGTCGCAACTTTGACTTGTACATCTTTTTGCCTTAAAACCAAATGAATTGGAAAGTGCTTTGACTTATCAGCCTTATCTAAATAAAATTTGACGTTTACCATATTGCGGACATTTTTACGGACACGGACAAATTTACGGACAAATTTTAAACAAACAAGAAAAATTTGAAGTATTTATGGCTTCCTAAAAACAAGCTCACTTCCAATTTACCAAAAACCAATCGTACAATTCCAAAACTGAAAAGAGCTTGCTTTTATCAAAAACCCAACTACGTAACTGAAAAAGACTATTCCAAATCACCACAATCACACTCATTGTGTATAACCATTTGATTTAGATCAAATTACACTTGCATAATCAAAATATTGATCCAATCTTTGCAACAAATAAAAACAGATGAATACCTCATTTGAACGTTGCGAGAACACAAAAGTAGAATGGCTAACCCCGCCAGAATTGGTTAAACAATTAGGCGAGTTTGATTTAGATCCTTGTTGTCCTGTTGATGCGCCGTTTTATCATGCTACAAATCATTACACCATCATAGACGATGGTTTGAGTAAGGAATGGAACGGAAGAGTGTATCTCAATCCGCCTTATGGCAGAGGAATGGAATTGTGGTTAGAAAAACTAAAAAACCACGGCAATGGAATAGCCTTAATTTTTGCGAGAACAGAAACTAAGTGTTTCTTTGAACACATTTGGCATGATGCCGATGCTATACTTTTTGTAAAAGGAAGAATTAAATTCTATCACGTTTCGGGTGTGCAAGGTGGAACTCCTGGAGCACCAAGTGTATTTATTGCTTATGGGAAAGAAAATGCCAGCGCGTTACAAAATAGCGGCATTGAAGGACGGTTTTTATCTTTGAAATAATCCCTTTAGGGATGCTATTTTGGTAGGGATGTATTTTAATGCATCCCAATAAAAACATATCAAAAAAGAAATCTCATCCCGTAAATTCTAAATTGGTTCGTTAAAAATATAGCGTTCGTCATAATCAATCTCAAACAATTTTAGAAAATCTAAATATTCCTCTCTAAAAGTTTTGGTGCTATGATGTGCTTCCTGCTTTTCGATATATTTAATAACCGCGTCAGCATGTGATTTTGAATAGGAAAATGCGCCATAGCCTTCTTGCCATTCAAATTTTACTTTTAAAAATTGTTTTTCGTTAATCCATTTTGATGAACTTCCTTTGATGTCTTGCATCAAATCGGAAATGCTTTGTGATGGTCGCATTCCAATAAATATATGTACATGGTCTGGCATTCCATTAATGGCTAACAATTTATGGTTGTGATGCTTAATTATAACTGAAATATATTGGTATAACTCTTTTTGAAAAGCTGGGTGTATTAATCCGTCGCGGTATTTGACTGCGAAGACGAATTGGATGTGGATTTGTGTGTAGGTATTTGCCATTTTTATTTTTTATGTTCAACGGATTGAAAACCAAATTATTATTTATTTCAACGGGTTGAAACCCCATTTTATTATTTATTTCAACGGGTTGAAACCCGTTGCTACCGAAATATCATCCCTGACGGGATTTTTATGTTTTTGTTTGTATTAATGGTTATAATCCGTAATTTTTTGTGATGATGGGTTGAAACCACATTTTATTATTTATTTCAACGGGTTGAAACCCGTTGCTACCGAGATATCATCCCTGACGGGATTTTGATGTTTTTGTTTGTATTAATGGTTATAATCCGTAATTTTTTTTGATGATGGGTTGAAATCCCATATTATTATTTATTTCAACGGGTTGAAACCCGTTGCTACCGAGATATCATCCCTGACGGGATTTTTATGTTTTTGTTTGTATTAATGGTTATAATCCGTAATTTTTTGTGATGATGGGTTGAAACCCCATTTTATTATTTATTTCAACGGGTTGAAAACCAAATTATTATTTATTTCAACGGGTTGAAACCCGTTGCTACCGAAATATCATCCCTGACGGGATTTTGATGTTTTTGTTTGTATTAATGGTTATAATCCGTAATTTTTTGTGATGATGGGTTGAAACCCCATTTTATTATTTATTTCAACGGGTTGAAACCCGTTGCTACCGAAATATCATCCCTGACGGGATTAGATGATTTCATGACAGATGAATTCGGCTATATTGAACTCTGTATCAAAAATCCATTCGTTTTCTAGTAATAATTTTTTTAACGCTTCATTTTCATTTGCTACTTCTTCAACAATACCGATTACCTGCATGTTTTTGACTTCATCACCGTTTGGTGCTGTGGTGTTGCCTTCAGGTGTAATGAAGATGTATTTTTTCATTCAGATGATTTTTTTCAATTAAAAAAAAGGAATTGTACTAGCTTTTCGTAAAAATAATAAAATTGGATTTTAAAATTTGGCAAGACAAGAGTACTTATAAACATTTTTATGTGCCTTGGTATTTAATTTTGAAATGAAAGGCCAGCGAATGGATTTCAACATAACTCTTGATAATAATACTAATGAAGCTAGAGTTTCATAACAAGTACTAAACATCAAAAACTAAAAAAGGCATTCCAAATAAACGGAATGCCTTGTAGTTATGTATTGCTTACGCAAAAATTGAAAAGTAATCAAAGTTAATAAAAAAATAAATCACTTCGACGAATCCCTTTCTATAATTTTTGTTAAAAGTTCAACAGTTCTTGCTACAAAAGGTTTTCCGTCCTTTCTAGCATTCATTTCTTCTAATAACAATTCAAATGCTTTTAGACCCATTTCATAACTCGGTTGGTCAACAGTGCTAAGCTTTGGCGTAATAACCTGGCTCATAAACCAGTTACTAAAACCAATAATCTTCACCTGCTCTGGTATAGCTATATTTACCTCATTAAAATGAGCCAACACACCTACAGCTACTAAATCAGTAATAACAAACAATCCATCCACATCAGGATGTTCTTCAAGAATTTGTTTTGCAAAAGTTTTTCCCTCTTCAAAAGTCACATTTTGACAAGTATAAACCAGTTTAGAATCAAAAGGAATTTGATACTGTTCCAGCGCCTTTTTATAACCCAAAAAGCGGTCTATAGCATTTTGAGGATTCACTGGTCCACGTATGTGAGCTATTTTTCTACAACCTTTTTTAATAAGATGTTCTGTGGCTTCAAAGGCAGCTTTCTGGTCGTTGATAATCACTTTAGAACTCGGAATCAGTTTCGCAATTTTATCAAACTGCACAAAAGGGATTTCCCTACGCATGATTTCCTTGATATGTTCATCGCCGTTCGACTCGTTTGATAGCGAGATAATAATGCCATCCACGCGCTTGTTCAACAGCAGTTCCACTTGTTTTTTCTCCAGCTCCATCGACTCGTTCGATTGCAGGATGATGACGAGATAACCATGCTTTTCAGCTTCAGCTATAATACCATTGATGACATTAGAAAAAAAATGATGCACCACTTCGGGTATAATAAGCCCAATAGTCCGAGACTCTTTAGTTCTAAGATTAACAGCAAACGAATTAGGAGTATAGTGAAGATTTTTAGCAAGCTCTAAAACGGCATTACGTGTTTTAGCACTAACATCAGGATAGTTTTTTAACGCTTTTGAAACAGTAGTAATAGAGATTCCTAGGGTTTCTGCAATTTGTTTTAAAGTTGTCTCTTTCATTTAACAAATATGATAAAAAATTCTCAAAACACAATCGAAAACGTTTTCGGTGTTTTCGAAAACGTTTTCGATATATATTTGATAAAAATTAGCGGTTAAAAAATATAATTTCGGAATTAAATCTATTAAAAATTAGTAACCAAACAATTTTAAAAAATGAAAAAAACTACATTATTACAACGAAAGTTGTCATTTCTATTAGTCTTTTTTGTCTATCAGTTTGCCTTTTCCCAGTCAGCTAGCCTGTCAGGAAAAGTAACCGATGCTAAAGGAGAAGCACTTATCGGTGCCAATATTGTAATAGACAACACTTCAAAAGCTACTGTAAGTGATTCCGAAGGAAATTATGCTATTGGTGGTTTATCCAATGGTGAGGTTTCATTAACCGTTTCGAGCATTGGCTACAAAACCCAAAAAGCAAAAGTAACCATTACTGGAGCAACAACGTTTAACATTCAATTAGCTGAGGACTCTACTTCGCTTGAAGAAGTAGTAGTAACGGGTGTGGTAAACCCTAGAGCTAAAATCAAATCCAGTGTATCTATTACTACACTTGATGTAAAACAAGTAGAACAATCTGCACCTCGTTCAACTGCCGAGATTTTCAGAACCATTCCAGGTATCCGTTCTGAGTCTTCTGGAGGTGAAGGAAACGCAAACATTTCCGTTCGTGGGGTGCCAATCTCCTCTGGAGGTTCAAAATATTTACAATTGCAAGAAGATGGTTTACCAGTATTATTATTTGGTGACATTGCTTTTGCTACGGCTGATATCTTCACGCGTTTTGACCGCAATATTGCCAAAGTAGAAGCCATTCGTGGAGGTTCTGCTTCAGTATTATCGTCAAATTCTCCTGGTGGTATAATCAACTTTATCAGCAAAACTGGAAAAACGGAAGGCGGAAGTATGGTAACCAGTTTTGGTTTAGACTACAACGATTTTAGAACCGATATTGAATATGGTGCTCGAATTGGAGACGGGTTATATTTCCACGCAGGTGGATTTTACAGAACAGGTGAAGGAGTTAGAAGTCCTGGTTTCTCGGCTAATAATGGTGGTCAGTTCAAAATGAACATTACTAAAGAATTTGAAAGCGGTTCAGTTACGGTGTACACTAAATTCTTAAACGATAGAGCAGCGGCTTATATGCCTATGCCAGTAGAGGTAAGCGGTACTAACGCTAGTCCTAATTGGAGAAGTGTAAGAGGATACGATGCTACTTCGGGTGCTTTACAATCGGTGTATTTAAAACACAATGTAGGTCTTGGTCCTGATGGAAATATTAGAAGAGGCGATGTGTCTGACGGGATGAACCCAGTTTCTAAAACCATTGGTGTATCGGCTAATTTTGATTTAGGCGAAGGATGGAAAGTAACCAACAACGGTCGTTTCTCTGCCAATAGCGGACAATTTATTGCTCCATTCCCAGCAGAGGTAGCTTCGGCTTCTACTATAGCTAATTCTTTTGGTGCAGGTGCTACGCTTTCTTATGCAGATTCTGGAGCAGCTTTCAATACGCCAAATGGGTTAGTAGCTCGTATTCACATGTTTGATACGCAGTTGAACAACTTCAACAACTTTATGAATGACCTTAGAGTTACTAAAAAGTTTGACAAAGTAGGTATTACAGCGGGTTATTTTAAATCCATTCAAAACATTTCAATGTCGTGGTTGTGGAATTCTTACTTACAAGAAGTATCAGACAACAATCCTCGTTTAATCAACGTTACTAGCGCAGGCGGAACTCTATTGTCAGATAACGGATTGTATGCTTATGGAACACCATTTTGGGGTAACCTAGCTAGAAACTATGATACACAACACAGCGTATCAGCTCCTTATGCTAACGTTACTTTTGACGCTACCGAAAAATTATCTCTTGAAGGAGGTGTTCGTTTTGACATGGGGCAAGTAAACGGTTCATTTGCAGGTGGAACAGCAAGAGCGTTTGATATGAATAATGACGGAGCAATTTCAGCACCTGAGCAAAACGTTTTTGCGGTAAATACAACCAATACTACTCCTGTTGATTATGACTACGATTATGTGTCTTACTCGCTTGGAGCAAACTATTTGTTAGATGCACAGCAATCGGTTTTTGCTCGTTATAGTAAAGGTGCATCTGCCAAAGCGGATAGAATTTTGTTCTCAGGATTAGACTATCTAGATGGCGATAGAATCAATTCACTTGACTTTTTAGCACAAGCTGAAATTGGATATAAAAGAAAGTACTCTAAAGGATATGTATATGCTACATTCTTTACTTCAACAACTACCGAAGAAGGTGGTTATGAAGCTACATCAAACAGCATTATCGAAAACGATTATAAATCTTTAGGTTTAGAGGTTGAGTCATCTTATAATGTAACTGACGATTTAAACTTAAGAGGTGCGTTTACTTATACTAAAGCCGAAGTAACATCAGGTGCTAATAATAGTAACGAGCCAAGAAGACAACCAAAAATGATGTACAACTTTATCCCAACCTATAAATTCGGAAAAAGCAACAATACTTTAGGATTAAGCTTCATCGGACAAACCAAATCCTATGCACAAGACAATAATGATTTGGTAATGAAAGGATTTGTAGTAGTAAATGGATTTGTAGAATTCGGAATTACAAAAGGTTTATCGCTTAATATTGCAGGAAACAATTTGTTCAACACCTTGGCTATTACTGAGGCAGAAGAAGGAAGTATCACAGAAAATACCACTAATATTGTAAGAGCAAGACCATTGCCAGGTAGATCATTATCTATGGCATTGTCTTATAGATTCTAAGAAAAAATTTCATGCTTGTTTGAATAATTCCTGTATCATTTTTTATGATATGGGAATTGTTTTTAAAGTAAAGAGTACTATTGCAATAAGTAAAAAGTATCTAAAATGAGTGAAAAGAAAGCATTATCGTTTTGGCAAATTTGGAACATGAATTTTGGTTTCTTCGGAATTCAATTCAGTTTCGGATTGCAACAAAGTAACATGAGCGCCATCTATAAATACCTTGGTGCTGACGAAAGTAGTTTGCCTATGCTTTGGCTTGCTGGACCTATTACTGGTTTGATTGTTCAACCCATAGTAGGTGCAATAAGCGATGGCACTTGGTCACCACGTTTCGGCAGAAGAAAACCATTTTTTCTTATCGGCGCCTTGATTTCTAGTGTGTGTTTGTTGCTTATGCCTTATTCTAATACGCTGTTTATGGCAGCTAGTTTACTGTGGATTTTAGATGCGGCCAATAATATCGCTATGGAACCTTATCGCGCCTTTGTTGCCGATAAATTAAACGAAAAACAAATGTCGTTGGGTTTCTTAATGCAAAGCTTCTTTACTGGATTTGGGATTACGTTGGCCAATTTTACTCCGGCTATTTTAGTTTCCCTAGGCTTTTTAGCCATTACCGATAAAATGGAAAATGGCATTCCTACTTATACCTATTGGGCGTTTTTTATTGGTGCGTTTGCCTCTATTGCGTCCGTTTTACTTTCAGTAATCACCACCAAAGAATATCCACCAACAGCAGATGAATTAGCACTTATCGAAGAAAAAAAGAAAGAGTCCATATTCAAAACCGTTAAAAAGGATATAGTAGAAGCTTTTCAAACCATGCCGTTGACCATGAAACAATTGATTCCAGTAAAATTCTTTACTTGGTATGCAATGTTTTGTTATTGGCAATACATTACTTCTTCGCTTTCCTTATCCTTATTTGGCACTACAGACCAAGCCACCGAAGAATTTTCCAAAGCACAACTGTTGACAGGTAGTTTGAATGGAACCTACAACATTGTTTGCTTTTTAGTAGCTTTCTTGTTGGTTCCATTAGCAATGAAGATTGGTGCAAAAGGCGTTCATTTTTTTGCCTTAACACTCGGCGGAATAGGTTTGTTGTCCATTCCTTTCTTAAACAATACCGATATTTTGTTTACCATGTACAATCCTTTTGGAGAGTCCATTCCAGTAACTACAATTTTTCTATACTCTTTCGGATTAGGAATTTCTTGGGCTTCTACTATGGCTATGCCTTATCAGTTATTAGCAGGTTCTATCCCAAAAGAAAAAACCGGAGTTTACATGGGTATTTTCAATATGTTTATTGTAATCCCAATGGCTATTCAAATTGTAACCATGCAGTATTTTGTGTACGATTTATTGGGTAATAATCCAATGAATGTTATCAAACTTGCGGGTGTCTTTTTAATCCTTGCAGGAGCTTTAACCTTGTTTATAAAAGTGAAGAATAAAAACCAAATTGTACAAAATGAATAAAATGGGTTATCAAAAAGCAATTGATTTGTTGCATCGTGTTGCCACTAATGATGGGTTTTTAGCTAGTGCAGAAAACACGACTAACTACAACAGGGTTTGGGCTCGTGATGGTGTTATTTGTGGTTTGGCAGCATTAGCTTCAGAAGATAAAAAGCTAATTGAAACTTTTAAAAACACTTTACAAACCTTGGCAGAGCATCAGCATGCAAAGGGAACAATTCCTTCTAATGTATTGGTAAATAATACCACTGCTGAGGTAAGTTATGGCGGTTTAGCTGGTAGAGTAGATGCAGTTACTTGGTACATCATTGGCGTTTGTCAATATGCCTATTCGCAGTGTGAACCATCGTTTGTCATAGCTCATAACACCGCTATTGAAAAAGGTTTTGAATTATTAGAAGCTTGGGAGTTTAACAATAAACACTTGTTGTATGTGCCGTTATCGGGCAACTGGGCAGACGAATACATCACCGATGGCTATGTTTTATACGATCAATTATTGCGCATTTGGGCTTTAAAGAGTTATAACTATTTTGCAAAAAGCGACATCATTGCGCATAAAATTGAAAATTGTACCCAACAAATTCTACACAATTTTATGCCCAACGCTGAAGGTGAAAAATTCCATCCACGCGCTTATGAAATGGTAGATTTTAAACCGTATATGCCTTGTTCTTTCTCGCCTGCTGGCTATAAAACGCAATTGGATGCTTTTGCCAATTCACTTGTTTTATTGTTAAAAATTGGCAACATTAATTTTCAAAAAAAACTAAGTGATTACCTTTTTACTTTGGCTTCTGAAATGCCTTTGGGGTTAATTCCTGCTTTTTGGCCGCCTGTTTTTGAAACCGATGAACATTGGAATTTATTAAAGAATAATTGCAAATACGAGTTCCGAAATCATCCGTATGAATTTCATAACGGTGGCAGTTGGTCTATGGTCAATGGTTTTTTTGGATTATCGCTATCACAAAGAAAAGAAAACACCAAAGCGGAAACCATTTTAACGAAAATTAATGAAGCCAATGCTTTTGACAATTATTCGTTTTATGAAAATTTCAATACAGCAACAAAAGAACCAAATGGAGTTACTTACTGCGCTTGGAGTGCGGCAGCAAGCGTTTTAGTGCATCAATCTTTACATACTAATTTTAAATTATTACTATAAATTGAAACCTATAGATATTATTTGCATCGGAGAAGTACTCATTGATTTTATTGGTCATGAAGTCAATACCTCCATCAATAGAACCAAAGACTATCATCGATTTCTTGGCGGTTCGCCTACTAATGTTGCGGTAAATAGTTCGCGATTGGGTTTGCATTCCATTTTAGTGGCTTCGTGTGGTCAAGACGGTTTGGGCGATTATGTCATTAGAAAATTAAAAGCCAATAAGGTCAACACCGATTTAATTGGAAAATCAGATACTGTTCCAACTTCAGTCATATTTGTTTCTAAATCGACTGAAACTCCCGATTTTATTCCCTATCGTCAAGCCGATTGCGAAATCTTTGAAAATCAACTACCCGATGAAATCATAGCGAATGCTAAAATATTTCACACTACTTGTTTTGCTTTGAGCAAAAATCCGGCAAGGCAAACTATTTTAAATAGAGCCAAAAAAGCCGCAGAATTGGGTTTAAAATTAAGCATTGATATTAATTTTTCTGAACGCATTTGGCCTGACAGAGAAGAAGCAAAACAAGTTCTTAGCGAATATCTTTCTAATGATCCTTTAGTGAAATTAAGTGAAGATGATTGTTATCGTCTTTTTGCTAGCGTAAAATCAGAAGAATTTATTTTTGATTATTTTCATAAAATGGGTGTGTCAACTATCTGCTTAACTAAAGGTAAAAACGGTGTTGTAGTTTCCGATGTTGAAAAAGGTTTATTTTTTCAAAAAGCCATCCCAATCGAAGACATAAAAGATACTACTGGTGCTGGCGATGCATTTTGGACAGGTTTTTTGTTTGCTCAGTTAAACCAATACGATTTAAACACAAGTGTTACCATCGCACAAAAATTAGCCTCTATAAAGCTTCAAAACGTGGGTAGATTGCCTGATGATATTAATATCAATGAATTAGTTATATAAATTAAAACCCCAACAGTAGTGTTGGGGTTTTAATTTATAACAAGAACTACTTCTACCAGAAAATAGTGTACAATGCCGCTAAGATGGATAAGATAATCAACATCCCGACGGTAAAACTTGGTGACATCTTGAACATGGTTTTATCTACTTCTAGACCATTGGTTTGAACACCTTTTTTAGTTTCATAGATACTAATAAAATACATTCCGATAACGCAAATTAAGAACACAAATCCCATTCTATCTATAAACGGAATTTCATAAACTCCATCCGCATTTGGCACTGCAAATCCTATCGGATTTAAGAAAGATAAATCGATAAACGCTGGTAGGAATTTGAAAATAATTGAGAACATAAAACCGCCAATGGTGGCAAATAAAGCTGCATTGGATGTGGTTTTTTTCCAGAAGAAACCTAGGATGAACATGGCAAAAATTCCTGGACTAACAAATCCTGTATATTCCTGAATGTATTGGAAACCTCCTTTTTTGTCAATTCCTAAAAATGGTGCAACTACTACCGCAATTAGCATGGCTGCAATAATGGTTAGTTTTCCGATGTTGACTAATTTCTTTTCGGAAGCTTCGGTATTGATTTTTTCTTTATAAACATCGAGCGTGAAAATAGTTGCAATACTGTTGGCTTTTCCAGCTAGTGAAGCTACGATGGCAGCGGTTAGTGCCGCAAAAGACAATCCTTTTAAACCAGTTGGTAATAAATTCAACAGAATTGGATAAGCTCTATCTGGATTTACTGTTCCGTCTTGAAGCATTTCTGTTTGAAAATGTCCGTTTTGGTATAAAACGTAAGCCGCAATTCCAGGAAGAACAACTATAATAGGCATTAAAAGTTTTAGAAAAGCCGCAAAAAGAATTCCGCCACGCGCTGTTTTTAAATCAGCACCCAAAGCACGCTGTGTGATGTATTGGTTACAACCCCAATAATTTAGATTGATGATTAACATTCCGCCTATTAGTACAGAAAGTCCAGGCAAATCCATATAATTGGGATTAGTAGTATCGAAAATCATGTGGAAATGGTCATCGGCTTTTTCACGCATAAGGTTAAATCCGCTGATGGCACCTTCGGAACCAAATTCAGTTGCGACTAAATTTAACGCCAAATAGGTAGTTACTAATCCACCAAGAATAAGGAAAAACACTTGTATCACATCGGTATATCCAATTACTTTCATTCCGCCAAGGGTAATCATAATGGCAAAAATGGCTAAGAAAATCATACAAAAAGTGATGTTTAAGCCCGAAATACTGCTGATGGCTAAAGCACCTAGATAGAGTATTGACGTTAGGTTTACTAGAACGTAAAGCAGCAACCAAAACACCGCCATAATCATCGCTACATTGCCGTTGTACCGTTGTTTTAGGTATTGTGGCATGGTGAAAATCTTGTTCTTCAGATAAACTGGCATGAAAAATACGGCAACGATAATCAAGGTCAATGCAGCCATCCATTCATAGGTAGCAATGGCTAATCCCATTTTGAAACCGCTTCCGCTCATTCCGATAAATTGTTCTGCACTGATGTTACTTGCGATAAGCGAAGCACCAATTGCCCACCAAGTGAGCGAACCTTCAGCCAGAAAATAATCGTTACTATTGGTTTGTGCTTTCTTCTTTCGGTTGTATATCCACAATCCATATCCTACGATGATGATAAAGTAGAGGAAGAAAACAATATAATCGTTGGTGGTTAAAGTTTGCATATTATTGGTTTTTGGTTTTGTAATGTTGGTTTGGTAATTCTCTTAAAATCTTTGCGCTTTGTTCTGGCGAGATGTCGCGTTGTGCTTCGCCTAGCATTTCATAACCTACCATAAATTTCTTTACTGTGGCACTTCGCAATAATGGCGGATAAAAATGCATGTGAAAATGCCACTCAGGATGCGACACTCTATCGGTTGGTGCTTGATGAATTCCAGACGAATAAGGAAAAGAAGTGTTGAAAAGATTATCGTATTTGACGGTTATGGCTTTTATCATTTCGGCGAAAGCCGTTGTTTCTTCTTTACTCATAGCGATGATACTTCCAAAATGTCTTTTGCTAATAATCATCGTTTCATAAGGCCAAGTTGCCCAAAAAGGAACCACAACCGCAAAGTGATTGTTCTCGATAACTACTCTTTCGCCTGATTTCAATTCTTGGTCCAAATAGTCTTTTAGTAAACTGGTTTTATTTTTGTCGTAGTACGCTCGGAGGTTTTTTTGTGTTTTCTCTACTTGTGTCGGTAACGAAGATTGCGCCCAAATTTGTCCGTGTGGATGTGGATTGCTACAACCCATAACACTTCCTTTGTTTTCAAATATTTGAACGTAATTGATAAAATCTTGATTGCCCAATTCGATGTATTGTTCTGCCCAAGTTTGCACGACTTTTTCAATATCGGAAACTTCCATTTCGGGTAAGGTTAGGTTGTGTTTTGGTGAAAAACACACTACTTTATTAATCCCGCGTTCGGGTTTTAGTTGAAACAATGAATTGTTTTTCGTTTCGTATAAAACATCGTCTTTTAATAGGGCTGAAAAGTCATTTTCAAACACATAGCTGTTGGTGTAGTCTTCGTTTTTTATACCATTAGCACGAACATTTCCAGCGCATAAGTAACAGGTTTCGTCGTGCTCTGGTCTATTGTCTTCAGGAAGGGTTTCGTTTTGTCCTTGCCATGGTCGTTTGGCGCGATGTGGTGAAACTAATATCCATTCGTCTAGTAACGGATTGTATCTTCGGTGTGGATGTTCGTTATGGTTGAAGTGTTGCATGTTATTTTTTTATTCAACAGATAGTTTTTATTTTTAAAACATTAAGAAATTAAGATTCATTAAGTATTGATTTCGAAATTGTTTCTGCTTTTAAACCTGACAAGTTTGATAAATTATTTTTTTAACCACTAAGACTTAATTACCTTAATTCCTTAATGTTTTAATTCTAATGTTCCTTTTGAAATTTTTACTTTGTAAGCTTTTAATTCGATGCCAAATTGGGAACGGTATTGTTCTGCAATCTTTTGGATGAGTTCTTTTTCTGAACCTTTTTCGACTAAATTGATGGAACAACCACCAAATCCTCCGCCCATCATTCGTGCGCCTAAAACCGAAGTTTCATTAGCTACAGCATCAACTAAAAAATCCAATTCCTCACAACTCACTTCATATTCTTTGGACAAACCGTGATGTGTTTCGGTCATTAACTTTCCTAATTGGACAAAATCATCATTGGATAAGGCTTTAACAGCATCTTGAACTCGTTTTATTTCTTTAACTACAAAACGACATCGCTTGTACAGGATTTCGCCTAATTCTTCTTTTAGACCTAAAACCATGATTTCTGTACAATCGCGAAACGTTTTTACTTCAGGGAAATGCGTTTTTATAATTGCCAATCCTTGTTCCACTTCGTTTCTTCTGTCGTTGTATCCCGAAGTTAAGTGCGTGTGTTTTACACAACTATCCAATAAAAGTAAGGAATATTTTTTGAAATCGGCTTTATGGTATTCGTAATCTAATGTATTGCAATCGAGTTTAATCACTTTGTTTTTCTTTCCAAAAACCGATGCAAATTGGTCCATGATACCGCAATTGACACCCACAAAAGTATGTTCCGATTTTTGTCCGATGAGTGCAATTTGTTCTTTAGACAATCCTAAATCAAATAGCTTATTCATAATATATCCAATACCACATTCCAATGCTGCCGATGAAGAAAGTCCTGCGCCCATTGGGATTGTACTGCTAAAAACGATGTTGATACCTTGGTTTATTTTATCGTTCGTTTTGAGTTGATGTAACACGCCAAAGATATAGTTTACCCACATTTTATCGACTGGTTGCAAGTTGTCGTTTAAATCAAATTTGTAAACTTCGTTTAGGTCTTTGGCAATAATGGCACATTCGGTTGTGGTGTTTTTAGATACAGCAAAACAAATGTATTTGTTAATGGCAGCTGGTAACACGAAACCATCATTATAATCAACGTGTTCGCCAATAATGTTAATTCTTCCTGGTGAAAGGAAAATGTGTTCTGGTGCTTTTTGAAAGGATTTTTCAAAAAAATCGGTGGTATGTTGGATTAGTTTTTTCTTCATGTTTTATGTTCCTGCAAGGTTTCCATGTGTTTTATTTCTTTTGATTTAGTTCTACTGCAGCCGAACGCAATCCATTTGATTTTACTTCTAATTTCAAATCGCCAACCGTTTTCCCTGCTTGAATAATTACTTGACATTTTCCATTGAAAGCACTTCTTTGCCAAGCACCATCAGTACATTTATCGGCTTCGTGCGAACTTGGATCGCCATTGCCAACACCAATAATTTTGGCATCGCCAGTTAATTTAAAATGAACCATATTGTTAGCATTTGGCACTTCACGACCTTTGTCATCCACTATTGAAATATTGACAACAGTTCCATCTTTACCATCGGCTAAAACTGTGGATTTATCAGCTACAGCATTTACTTTTACAGGATGAGTTGTTGTTTCTACTTTGGCAGAAAGTAGTTTTCCGTTTTTAAAAGCGATTGCTTCCAACGTTCCAGGTTCGTAGTTTACTTGCCATTTTAAATGACTGTTTCTTGGCATGGTTTTCTTCCCTAAAGATTTTCCGTTAAGGAATAATTCTACCTCATCGGCATTAGTATTTACCCAAACCTCAACCGATTGACCTATTTTTTCTGACCAATTCCAATGAGGTGAAATGTGCAAAATATCTTCGTTTGTCCACCAACTTTTATAGTAGTAATAAATGTTTTTTGGGAAACCACAAACATCTAAAATTCCAAAATGCGAGCTGATGTTTGGCCATTTATAAGGTGTTGGTTCGCCACGATAATCAAATCCTGTCCAAACAAAACCTCCAAGCCAATAGTCATTTTCAGCAGCCAATTTCCACCATGTTTCGGCTTTGCTTGCCCACCAAGGATGCGTGATGTCTTGGTCGGGAACATAGGCGCGAATTTCATCTTTTTCATAAATTCCTCTGGTCGTTACTGTACTTCCCATTTCGGTTCCGAGTAAAGGTTGGTTGGGATGATCGCGATGATAATCGGCAACGGCATATTCGCGATAATTGAATCCACGAATTGGAATGACTTCGTTTACGCCTTTGAATTCATTAGCCATATCGGCTGCATAAGTTGACGTTCTTGTTGGATCTAATTCCTCTTGAATGGCTAAAAGTGTTTGTGCAATTCGTTTTCCATAGTCGTTTCCTTGGATATTTTGCTCTTCATTTCCGATAGACCATAAAAAAACGGAAGCGTGATTTCTATCGCGTTTAATTAATCGTTTGAATTGGTCAATGTATTCTGGACTGCTGTTGAGTAAACGTTGTTCGTCAACCACTAACATTCCCAAGCTATCGCAAGCTTCCAGAAGTTCTGGTGTTGGTGCGTTGTGACTTGCTCGATACGAATTGGAACCCATTTCCTTCAATAACTTTACACGATAATATTGCATAAAATCAGGAATAGCACTTCCAATTCCGGCGTGGTCTTGATGGTTGTTTGTTCCTTGAATTTTAAGGTGTTTACCATTTAAGAAAAATCCTTTTTTAGCATCAAATGTTACCGTTTTAATTCCGAAGCGAGTTTTGGTTTGGTGTACGATTTGATTGTTTTGTTTTACCACCGAAATAACTTTATACAAATAGGGATTTTCTAATGACCAAAGCATAACGTTACTAAGGTTCACATTTTGTTTGATTGTCGTTTTTTCGTTTACCGAAAGTGCGACTTTTTGTTCTGAAGTTTTGCCAAGTTGTTTACCGTTTCTATCAGTAATTATGGAATAAACAACTGCATTGGAAGGTCGTAAATTTTTATTTTCAACTTCGGTTTCAATAGTTACAGTGGCGTTTTTACCTTTTATTTTTGAATGTACAAAAACGCCATCACTAGGGATGAAAACTTTATCGGTTATGTTCAACCAAACGTGTCTGTAAATTCCGGCGCCTTCATAAAACCAACCTTCATATTGTGTGGCATCTACTCGAACTACAATGACATTATCGCCTTCAAAATTTACATAATCTGAAATATCATAGGAATTGCCAACGTAACCACTAAAATTAGTTCCGACATAAAATCCGTTAAACCAAATTTCCGCATTTCTGTAAATTCCATCAAATTGAAGTTCAAAACGCTTTCCATCGTCTTTTTTATCGACTGAAAAATGTTTGCGATACCAACCAATACTCGTTTCTGGATAAGCTCCGCCAACAGGTTTGTAACCGTGACTGTCCATTTCAACTTGATCTGATTTCACAAAAGGAAGTTCGACAACCCAATCGTGTGGCACGTTGATTTTCTTCCAAGTAGTATCGACAAATTTTGGATTTACAATGGTCGTTGCAAACACATTTGACTTATGAAGCAAGGCTGTTTTTCCATAATCGAAATCTTTGGAAACATCGGCGGCATTTCCGAAATGAAATCTCCAATCTTCGTCTAGACTGATTTTCTTTTGTGCATTTGCTTGAAATCCAACGAATAAAAAAGAAATTAGAAAAGCGATTTTTGTTGGATGAAATATTGAAATTTTAGTCATAGTTTTTATTTTTTGCCACAGATTTCACGGATTAAACGGATTTTATTCTTCTTTAAAAGCATCTAAAGCAGGAGAAGGTTTTCCATCAGCTTGCCAAGCACTTAGTGCGTAATGGCTCCAACTTCTTGCGCCTTGTGGTTCCCAATACATTACGCCTAAACCACGATTATTTGGCACTTTTTTGACGGCTTCGATAGTAGCTTTTAATAGTTCGTAGGTGTTTTGAACTTTATCATCTTCGCCACCAACTTCTACAATCATCACGTCTTTATTATAGCGTTTTACCATATCGTTTAGGTTGAATTCTAAATCGGCAATGGTTTCCGAATAATCTTTTTTAATCCAATACGGATAATACGACAATCCGATGATGTCATAACGTACTTTTTGAGCAGTAGCATTATCAAAGAATGTTCTAAATTTTGCGTTGTTGTTTCCTTCATCAACATGAACAATCACTTTGATGTTTTGGTCCACAGCTTTAACGGCATCGTAACCTTTATTTAGTAATTGTCCGAGTTGTTTCCAGTTGTCAGTACTTCCATCTGGCCAAAGCATTCCGCCTGGAATTTCGTTGCCTATTTGAACCCATTCTGGAGTTACACCTGCTTTTTTTAGAGACGAAATCACATCAAAAGTATGGTTGTAAACATCGTCCAAAAGTTCTGGAAACGAATGTTTTTCCCAAGCTTTTGGTTTAAATTGCTTGGCAGGATCAGCCCACGAGTCGGAATAATGGAAATTAATCATTACTCGCATTCCCATTTTTTGCGCACGTAATGCCATGATGATGGTTTCTTCTTTGCTACAATGTCCGCTAGCTTTGTCGTCATTCGGATTTACCCAAACACGAAGGCGAACCGAGTTCATTCCTCTGTCTTTTAGCAATTGCAAACAATCAGTTTCTTTGCCATCTGCGTCGTAAAATTTATAACCTGTGGCTTCCATTTGAGGCAACCAACCTACGTCAGCACCTTTTGAAAAAACAGTTTGAGCTGTTGCCATACTGAAATGGAATATTGAAAGCAACACTGCCCATTTTAATGACAAAACGTATTGATTTGTTCTCATATTTATTCTTTGCTAAATGCCTCCATCACTGGAAGTGCGTTAAAATTAAAATCCCAAAGTGCTTGGTTTTCCCACGAAGAACCGTTCGTAGACTCGTTTCCACGAAAGGCTACCCATTCTGAACCCCAATAGCAAAAACCAATACCGTTTGTAGTATCTTTTACAAGATTTTTTATAGCCAAAAGATAACTTTTTTGACCTGCTGGAGTTGCAGGATAAGTAGTAATTAGTTGGCTTTCTAAACCCATAATGTTGTTGGTCCAATCGTTCCAACCCAGTGTAAAAGGATAAGCAGTTTCGGCTAAAATGACTTTTTTATTGTGCGTTGCGCTTAACGAATTGATGGTGTTTTTTACGACATTCAAATCTTTTCCGTGCCAAATTGGATAGTATGACAAGCCTATGTAATCATAATCCACAGAAGCTACTTTATTAAAAAACCAATCAGAACCAGAAGTTCCTGCAAAATGAAGCATTATCTTGGTGGTTGATGATTTGCTTCTAACCGCTGCAACAGCACTTTGAACAAGCTGTACATATTGACTTTCGTTGGTAGTAATTTTGCCTTCTGGCCAAAGCATACCATCGTTAGTTTCGTTGCCAATTTGGATAATGTCTGGATTGATTTCGGTCATGATTTGCGTGGTATAGTTAGCCACTTCCGTTTTTAAATTGGTGAAATTCAAACTAGCCCATTCTGCCGGTTTTTCTTGATGCGCTGGATCTGCCCAAGTATCAGAATAATGAACGGTAAGCCAAACTTTCATTCCTGCTTGTTTTACTCTTTGTGCAAACGTTTTTACTTCGTTAAACCCAGAATGTGTATCGGCTGGATTTTTCCAAAGACGAATTCTGATGGTATTGCAACCTGCATTTTTTAGTGTTGTTAGTGCGTTTTCAGAAATGTTGTTGTTTTTGTAAACCGTTCCTTCGCTTTCTATCAAAGGCAAATAAGACATGTCTGCCGCTCTAATAAAGTTGTCTTGAACAATTGGTTCTGTTTCGTCTTTGCTGTCTGACGAGCAAGAGTATAAAGTAATTGCAAAAAGTAATACGATTAAATTTTTCATAGCGTTTCAAATTTAAATAAGGTTTGGTGATAATATTTTTCGTCTTTTCTCAACGTTGCATTTGGAAAATGACTGTGGTTTGGCGCATCTGGGAAATTTTGCGTTTCAAAACAAATACCGCTTTTGGTGTTGTAATCGCTATTGTTTTTTCCTTTGATTTGGTTGAAACAATTTCCACCAATATAAATGTGAACCGAAGGTTGATTGGAAAAAACGGTCATTTTTATATTGGACGTTTCGCTTAACAAACTTCCAACTTCATTTTCTTTGGACACAAAAGTAGTGTCTATAATTTCAGGACAGTTTTTGAACTCTTTGAAATCAAATTCATGATTGTCTAAAGGTGTAAAATTTCCTGTTGGTATGAGTTCGTCGTTGGTCTCAAGAATTAAATTGGAATTTATTTTGAGTTTGTGATTGAGAACATCGCTTGCATTTCCGTTGAGATTAAAATAAGTATGTTGTGTTAAATTGATGATAGTGTCTTCCGTAGTTGTCGCTAAAAAAGTGACTTTTAATTCATTATTTTCAGTTAAAAGATAAGTTGCTTGAACGGTCAATTCTCCGGGATAATTATCGACAGTTGGCCAACTTACACATTCAAAACAAACTGAATTTTCGTCTTGATTTTTCATTCTCCAAACGGCTTTGCTCAATCCTTTTTTTCCACCATGAAGATGATTTTCGCCATGATTTTTTTCTAACTGGTAGTTGTTTTCAATGATAGAAAAACTTCCTTTGTTAATTCGTCCAGCATATCGTCCAACTACTGTTCCAAAATATGGCGCGCTTGGCAAATCGAAAGAATTTATATAATCTTCGAGTTTTTCAAAACCCAAAACCACATCTATTTTCTCACCGTTTGGCATCGGAATTTTTAAAGATGAAATCGTTGCGCCAAAGTCAATTGCGGTCAATTCCATTCCTTTTGAATTGCGAATGGTGTGACTAAACACTTCTTTCACTTCGGTTATAAAACCATAGGATTTCGTATTTATTACCGGTTCAATTTGTGAAAAATGATTTTTTTGCATAGCTATTTTATCAATGTGTTAACAAAAATAGCATTTAATGTTATTTAACCATACTACTACCTACCAGTTTATTCGTATCTTGCCACCAGTTATATCGTTTTCGTAATTGGAATAGTAATTAAAAAGATGAAAATAATTTCGATAAATCAGCAGTCCAATCAACCAAAGTACAAGCAAATCGTGCTTTCGATAGAAATTGCCATAGCCGAAAAAAGGTTGAAACGAAACGACAAATTACCATCGGTTAACAAAGTAAGTTTGGAGTTTTCTATTTCGCGAGATACGGTTTTGTTGGCTTATGATGAACTCAAAAAACGCGGCATTATTTACGCCATTTTAGGAAAAGGATATTATGTAAAAAGTGTGGAATTTAGTTTTGAACAACGTATATTTTTACTTTTTGATGAGCTGAACGCATTTAAAGAAGACATTTATAATTCGTTTTTGGAAGTGATGGACAACAAGGCGCAAGTTGATATTTTCTTTCATCATTTTAATATCGAAATGTTTAAAAAGTTGATTTATGAAAGCAACGGAAACTATTCAAAATACATCATTATGCCTACTAATTTGGTTGGTTCTGCTGCAATTATAAAAATGTTACCCAAACAAGATGTTTATATTTTGGATCAAACCAATGCAGAATTACACGATTTTCCATCGGTACATCAGCATTTTATAAAAGACATGTATGATGGTTTAATGAAAGGAAAATCGTTGTTGGAAAAATATAGTAAATTGGTGTTGATTTTCCCGGGAAATAAAGAACCTATTGGAATGGTTGATGGCTTCAATCAATTTTGTGTTGAACATCATTTTGAACATCAAATCATTACTTCGTTTGAAGAACAACTGATTGCAAAAGGTGATGTTTATATTATTCCAACGGATAGACATTTGGTGAATGTCATCGAACAATCCAAGAGGCAAAATTTAGAAATTGGAAAAGATTTTGGAATCATTTCCTATAATGATACACCTTTGAAAAAAGTAGTTGAAAACGGCATTACTACTATTTCAACCGATTTTAAAGCTATGGGAAAAACGTTGGCAAAAATGCTACTTCGCTCGAGTAAAGAGCAAATCGAAAACCCTTCGGATTTGATTATTAGGAAGTCGTTGTAAATAAAAAAGCGCAACTTTAAAGTTGCGCTTTTAGTTTATTCTAAGAATGTATTACCAAATTTTCACTCGTTTCTCTGGAGCTAAATACAATTTGTTGGTTGGTTTTACATCAAATGCTTCGTAGAATTCAGGAATGTTACGAACGGTTCCATTCACACGAAAACGCGCTGGTGAATGTGGATCAGAATTGATTTGGTTACGCAATGCTTCATCACGTGATTTTTCTTTCCAAACTTGTCCCCAACCTAAGAATACACGTTGAATTCCGGTGTAACCATCAAGAACTGGAGCTTCTTTTCCGTTTAATGATGCTTTGTAGGCTTTTAATGCGATGCTTAATCCGCCTAAATCTCCGATGTTTTCACCTAAAGTAAATTCGCCATTTACATGTAAACCTGGCAATGCTTCAAAGCTATTGTATTGCTCGATTAGTGCGCTAGTTTTTGCTTTGAAAGCGGTAAGGTCTTTTTCAGTCCACCAGTTTCTCATTACGCCATCGCCATCGAAAGTACTTCCTTGATCGTCAAATCCGTGACCGATTTCATGACCAATAACTGCGCCAATTCCACCATAGTTTACTGCGTCATCGGCATTCAAATCGAAGAAAGGCGGTTGTAAAATAGCGGCTGGAAACACGATTTCGTTTACTGTTGGGTTGTAGTAAGCGTTTACGGTTTGCGGAGTCATTCCCCATTCGGTTTTATCTACTGGTTTTCCTAGTTTTTCTAAGTTACGCTTGTATTCAAATTCTCCCGCACGTTGAATGTTCCCAAACAAGTCGTTTTTATTGATTTTTATGCTACTATAGTCTTTCCATTTGTCAGGATAACCAATTTTTACAATGAATTTATCTACCTTTTTCAAAGCTTCTTTTTTGGTGTTTTCGCTCATCCAGTCGAGTTTTTTGATGCTTTCACCATAAGCTTTCAGGAGATTTTTAACCATAACGGTCATTTTTTCTTTAGCTTCTGGTTTGAAATGTTTTTCTACGTATAGTTTACCAATCATTTCACCCAAACCATTGCTTACAGTAGAAACAGCACGTTTCCAATCTTCGCGTTGTTTTTCAGTACCGTTTAGTATTTTTCCATTGAATTCGAATTGTTGGTTGTCCAACTCGGTCGTTAAATAGGTGCTAGCATTGTTGATAATTCCCCATTTTAGAAATACTTTCCAAGTATCGATAGGTGTTTTTTGAATTAAACCATCAAGATTTTTTTGGTAGTCTACTTGGGCAATAATGGCTGATTTTTCTTTGCCAACACCCGCTTTTTCCATCATAGCAGTCCAATTGAAAGTAGGCATCAGTTTTTTGAAATCTTCTACTTTGTAAGGATTGTACAACTTGGTCATGTCGCGGTTGTCTTCTTTGCGTTGTTGAATTTTGGCGATTTCGGTTTCCAAAGCGAAGATTTTTGCTGCGTTTTCAGCAGGATTTGCAATACCTGACAGTTGTAGCATTTTTTCCAAATGTGTTTTATATGCTTCTCTGATTTTTACCATTGATGCCTCAGTAGAAATATAATAATCTCTGTCTGGTAACGAAATTCCACCTTGCCAAGTTACTAATGAGTATTTGTTTGGATCTTTGAAGTCATTGTACACCGAGAATTGAAATGGAATATTGTAACCTTTTCTGTTTGCTTCACCAAAATAGCTCGCTAAACTGTTTTGGTCAGTAATGGCATCGATAGCTACAAATTCGTTTTGAAGTGGTTTTAAACCAATAGCATCTCGACCTTTTCTATCCATGTAGGAAGCGAAGAAATCGCCAATTTTTTGAGCATCTGAACCTTCAGGGTTATTTCCTTTGGCAGCTTCTTCGATGATGGCTTTTACATCTTTCTCCGATTTGTCCAATAGCATGTCGAATGCGCCATAGGAAGATTTGTCTGCTGGAATCTTTGTGTTTTTAGTCCAAGTTCCGTTTACATAAGCATCGAAATCATCGCCAGGATTGACTAATGTATCCATATCTTTTTTAGATATGCCCGATGCAATTTCTTTTTGGCTGCAACTGCTTAATAGTAAGCAAAGTACTGCCGTTGATAGAAGGGATTTTTTCATTGAAGTTTGTTTTTTGAATTAGCTAAATATAATTAAAAAAATATTACTATATGTATTGTTTTTGATTAAGATGTTACAGAGATTAATTAACGTGAGTTCGATATGAAAGTATAAAAATATTTGGGTAAAAAATCAAAAGTTATTATATTTAAAGTGTTGAATTTTAATATTTTAAATAAATTTTTGCTTATGCTTTCGCAAGATATATTTACTAAAAAAATTGAGATTCAAAATAAACAAACAAAACAACAGATTCTATGATTCAATCAAGGAGTAAGATCAGCTGTTTTTATAGACTCTCTTGAATCTAACAACCCAGTAACAGTCATCCTCTTTCTTATACGGGTTAGCGTTTGCCGCTCAACTCCAAGGTAAGACGCCAAATTGGTTATGGATATTCGCTCAAGTAAATCAGGATGCTCTTTCATAAACTTTAAGTAGCGCTCTT
>NZ_JACTAC010000040.1 GCF_014486675.1 Flavobacterium macrobrachii | reverse complement strand
ACACTCTCCTAAACCCCAGTAGGATTATTCTAAAATTCATTAGAATGATTTAAAATACCATTAGCTTTTAACTAAATACTATTAGCTTTTACCTAAATATCATTAGCTTTTACCTAAATATCATTAGCTTTTACCTAAATATCATTAGCTATAAGCTAAAATTCATTAGCTTTAAACTAAATCCCATTAGCTTTAAACTAAATCCCATTAGCTTTTACCTAAATATCATTAGCTATAAGCTAAAATTCATTAGCTTTAAACTAAATCCCATTAGCTTTTACCTAAATATCATTAGCTTTTACCTAAATATCATTAGCTTTTACCTAAATACCATTAGCTTTAAACTAAATATCATTAGCTTTAAACTAAATATCATTAGCTTTAAACTAAATATCATTAGCTTTAAACTAAATATCATTAGCTTTTACCTAAATATCATTAGCTTTTAACTAAATATCATTAGCTTTTAACTAAGTTTTATTAGCTTAAAACTAAAAATTATTAGATTTTAAAACTTATTTAATATTGTTTTTGTGTATTGGTTTTGTTTGACAGGTATTGTCATTATTAGGTTAAAAAAAAAACATGCTCTAGTTTGTTGATTTTAACTAGAGCATGCAGGGTGGTTTGCGGTTGGTTTTTATCGTATTACTTTTTTGGTTACTGTTATTCCCGTATCGGTAGTGATTTGTAGCAAAAGAACTTGGTTTGTTTCTCCTGCATATAAGGTTGCTTGGTTTGCGTTTATATTTTTTTGTTCGTTGATTATTCTTCCTCTAGTATCGAAGATTTTTACTGTACTCATCGTTTGGTTTCCTGTTGTAATGACAAAGTTGTTTTGTTCGTTTTTATAAACTATTACGTTTTGAGCTGTAAAGGTATCATTGTTTAATGAACCTGTAGGCATGAAACGAAGCAGGAATCGCTCGTCGAAGGTTCCAACGGTAGTTGTAAAGTTGTATTGTGTTTCTTTTAGATTTGTTACTGTATTAAGGACTTTGTCTTCTAGATAGATATCTTGAGTGGTAAATAATCCATCGAAATTGGCTAGTGAGAATGTATAGTTTCCTTGAACTGTAGCTTTATATCCAAGTGCTATGGTGTCGTTTTGATTGAACGGCAGTGCTTTCCCTTGAATGGTAAGTTTAGTATTATCAAGAAGAGTGTATGCCATTATTGGGTTTCCTATATCGACTAGTTCTCCGTCAAATCCTCTATCGATACCGTTTGTAGCATTTTCTACATAGGCAACTAATAGTTCTTTGAAGGCGCCATTTTCGTTGTAAATATCCAACCAGAAACGGTGTTTTTCTAGTTCTTGGTTTATGTTTTGGTGTTCTTGGTTTGTGGTTCTAAAGAATTGATTGTTTTGCCCAATTAGACGCATGCTGTTGTTGAACTCTGCGGTACCGTTTGTCATTCCTTTGATGAAGAAGGATTGACCAGATGCAATTCGACCATTTGGCACTGTATTATTTGGTGTTGGGTTTAGCGCAACATTCCCTGTTCCTACTCCACCGGAGAAGTTATACATTGCATAGTCATTGGATGTATATTGGTTACTGGTTATTGGCGTATTATGTGTCCAAAGGTATAGTGTTGCATCGATAACCGACTGGTTTGGCAGATGGGATAAGAATAAATCGGCACTTATAGCTGAAGGATAAGGATTTCCAATAAGATTGAAAGGGGTTGCTGTTCCAATTATAGATGTTGTTATCGTGCCTGTGTTTGGCGTTCCAATGAATGAACCAGTGAATAGATTGGTAGTAACGTTGTTAAAAGGTGAAATATCAGGCGTTCTAATAATGTATCCTTTGGCTGGTGTCATGGTAGATGATGGCGCTACCGGTGACCAGTTTACAATAGATGGGTTGTATTGATAAAAATGAGTTGTTCCTACTGAGAAGGTTCCTAATTGTTGCGCTGCGACTGGAGAAGACCAATAGGTATAGTCGTATGTTTTAATAGGTGTTGTAGTTCTTCGGTAGGTAATGTTTCCAGAGTTTGAGAATTGTACTCCTAGATTATTTAGTGTATTTAATTGTACTAAACTGGCGTTGTTTTGAAAGGTAATGTTTCCTCCTGTTACTACTATATCGTTGTGCACGATTAAAGTATGACCTGCATTGAAGACTACATTTCCTGAGAGTACTTCTACACCACAGGCGATAATATTTCCGGTGGAATTGAAGTTTCCGTTGAAGATTACTCGTTTTGTAGCGTTAGGCAAGCCATTGCTCCAAGAGGTTCCATCCCAAGCTGTAGCTGGTTTGTCTATTAAAACCGCATTTGTATATACTACTGGACAAGTACCGTTTTGAAGTACTGCTCTGAAGTATCTGTTTCCTGCAAAGACGCCCATTGCTGCGCCCGTTAGAGTATTGGTTGTATTGGCGATAGGTGTTACTCCTACTGTAAAGGCTGCATCTGAGGCGTATTGCCAATTGACAATGTTGTTTGTATATCCTGTTAAAACGATATCAGCTGGGTTCCAATTAGCGCAGACTGTTTGATTGCTGGAAAGAGTTCCCAATGTTGGGCTAGGCACTACTGTTAAAAGAGCGGTTGCATCAGTAAAACAACCGTTTGAACCTAATGCTGTACCTGTATATGTAGTTGTAGTAGTAGGTTTTGCATATACAGAAGCGGCAGGTGTTCCTGTAATGTATGGATTAGTAGCTGCAGCGTCAAAATATAACTCTGTAGCCGGCGACCATACTACTTCTATAGCGAGATTACCTGTTACCCGTACGTTATCAATTGCCCAACCATAATCCCAAGAGGCATCGTAATAGAAGCGTAGTTTAACGGCAGGGTTTCCGATTAATGCATTTAAGTTTACTGTTTCGTTTTCAAAAATTGCTGCTGTACCACGTGGAGCAATATAGCTCGCCATGGTTGTCCAGGTAGCGCCACCATTTATAGAGGCTTCGACGCGAGCTCTATTTCCTGCAATGTATCTAAGGAAATGCCAAAAACTCATGCTGGCACTGGTATAGCCTGTTAAATTGAAAGTAGGTGATTCTAGATAAGTTACTGTTCTATTACTAGCTGGCGGACCTTGTGCATCGGAATTTGCTAAATAGAATTGAGACGAGTCATTACTACTGAAAACATTGTTTGCTACCCAATATGGACTAGTGTATGTATATGGACTATTTCTTAAAGTCCATTCGGATGCTGTTACATCACCACCTGTTGATGTTTGGGTTACTATCCAATTGTTAGTTGGTGCATTAAAACCTTCTTCTAAAATAACTACTGGAGTAGATGAAGATAAAGCCGCGTTGAGGATTTGAGTTTGTCCTTCGCACAAAGTAGCCGTAGCAGGAACTACGCCGATTGCTGGTGGTTCTGGTCTTACTGTTACATCAAAATTGAGTACGGAAACACACATACTACCCGAAGTTTGAGCAGCTGTTAATGTATAATTGGTGGTAGTAGTTGGATTGAAAGTGTATCCTGTATTTTCATCGCCTATTATAGCCGTAGCTGGAGACCAAACCAAAGTATCATAAGCAGGGAAACCGGTTAAACTGACTACCGAAGTTGTATCGCCAAAACATATTGAAGCTGATGATTGGCTAAGACTGATTGGCGGTGCTGGAGTGATTGTAGCAACAACAGGAGTTAAAAGAGAACGACAGATGTTGGAGAATTTCCAATTGTAAGCGTACATGTAAAATATATTGTCAAAGTCATTTCCTGTAATGGTTGCAACGGAAGAACTGTAGGGATATGTAGCACTATCTACATTAACCACTAATCCTGCAGCTGGTAGTGTATCAAAAGCAAAAGTATAGCTACCAGGAAGAAGATGGATATTAAGCGGGATTGTTTGTGGAGTGCTTCCACCAGCAACTACAGTTGTATACGATGCAGAACCAACAAGTGCATTAAAAGTATTTTTTATTGTAATGGTACCTGATTGTCCTGAAGCTATTGGGAATATATCGATAGATTGTAAATCGGTAACTGTTGCGACATTAAAGTTAATAATTCTTGGGTTATTATCAGATCCAAGAGCACCTCCTTGAGTGATTGGACTGCTAGGTCCAACAGTTATTAAACCACCCGAAGCCACGGATTGAGCATAAAAAGTTGTAGTAGCAAACAAATTGGGCGTTGTAAAGTTATCGCCTGTTCCAACCAGTATAGTACCCGCGGCATTGGAGAACCATTCAATAGTTGCTCCAGGAGCAGGAGTAGCTTGAAGGGTTGTAGAGCCACCACCACAAAGGGTTCCTCCAAATACTGGAATTAAGGCTGGAGTGGCACAATCTGTACTAAAGGATTGTACTAAACTCCATACACTTTGGTCTGTAGGCGAACAATTGCCTCTAACCCAAAAGTAATAAAGTGTTGCTGAAGATAATCCGGATAAGTTAACTGAGGTTACTCCTGCTCCAACCGAGCCTGTAGGAGTATCGGTTGCGTTTGGCATATTACTAGAAGTACTCACATAGTATTGATATCCATCGGACGGAGGCGGAACCGATTCATCCCAAGAAATTGATGCTGTATTACTACCAATTGCTGTAACTTTTAGATTGGTTGGTTCAAAACATGTAGGAGATACAATTACACTGATGTCATCAATAATTATTTTACTTTGACTGTTTAGACTGTATCCTTGAAAACCTAGGAAGTATACCCCATCAAGGAAAATTGTAAAATCGACAAGAGCGGTTTGATAAACCGTATTTACCGTATTGGGTAAGTTCAGCAAAGTTAAACTCATATCGGAAACGGAAGCTCCACTACCCAATCTAATTCTGAGATTTTCTGAAAAAAGACCAGCGCTTTCAGTATTGTATTTGAAACGAAGTCTATAAGTTACACCAGAGTTTAACTGAAGTCCTGGTGTAAAAAACCAGTCGTCGGAGTCAATTGCTGTATTAGTATTAAGGTGAATCGAATTAGGATTAGACGCAGACTGAGTGTTTCTGACTTGCCAAATCGTTGCATCTGAATTTTCATCAGTTATAGTAAAACACTGAGGTGTTGCATTTACAGGAGTAGTGTCAAAACTTTGAAAATAAGGTATTGGGAACGACCCACAAACTGTTGTTACTGTTAAAGTAGCACTATAAAAGAAACAACTAGAGCCTACTGCTCTTACTCTAAAATAATAAGTTGTAACCGAATTTAATCCTGTAACCGGAATTGAAGTAGCACCAGCGGTAGAGAGATTATTGTATCCAGGTAAAATTGAAGTGAACGTATTGGTAGTTGAAACATCTATTAGATAATCTGTAGCTCCAGTTACCGGAGCCCAAGAAGCCGTAAATGAATTGCCCTCAACAGTAGAAGCTACAAGCCCAGTAGGCGCAGCTACACAAGTTGTATTGGAAGCAGACAACATTCCTGTAAGTCTATAAAACGGTCCTCCAAGGCAACCTGCATTATAGGGAATGACCCAATAATAGTAAGTAGTATTGGGAGCTAAACCAGTTTGATTAAAGATAGTAGCATTTGTGTTACCCACTACTGTATAATTTGCTGCTATAACATTACCTAGGGCAAAATAAGTTCTATTTGGAATATTTAATGCTGTAGGTGGAGTATTTATGGTACTACGTAATATTAAATAATTTGTTGGTGCAGGAGATGCCGCAGTAAAACTATTGCCTACAAAACTAGTTGCTGTCACATTAGTAGCACCTATAATTAAACCACTGGCATTGGCTGTAGGAGTAGTACAAGGCAAAGATGGAGCGAAAGTGTAAAGCAACCCATCATTTGGATATTCTGTCAAACTTGTTCTAACCGTACTGGAATTTGCGGTTCCTTCAATGGTTTTAGTACTCCAAGTACTGTTTACGTTAACTCCATTTTGAAGTCTATTTTTAACATTTCCTTGAAGAAAAACACTTGATTCACCTCTAATTCCAACTTGAGTATTGACTGCTGCTGCACCATCAGGAGCACAAACACCATAAGATAATTGAATTGTATTAGACGTTTCGTTTAACCTAATTTGAAAATTAAAGTTTCCTGTACCTGCCTTTCTAACTGCATTAGACCATTGTACAACGAAAGTTCTATTGGGAGCTGTTCCAATAGTAGCATACACAACATTATCAGTATTTGAAATTAAATCCATTCCTAAAGCACTAATAGCACCACCACCTGTTAAAGGAGTTGCTACACTCAGTGGTAAATAGGTTGTAGCAGTAGCTTGGGTTCCAAATGTTATAAAACCATTAGGACTAATAAAACATTGAGATTGCACCACACCATCAAAAGTAAAATTGAACCCTATATTGGCAAGATGAGCAGCTCCGACTGGATTGTTATCCCATGGTGCAGTATATGCTACAGTAGTTCCTGAGATTAACGGATTGTAAGAGGCTACAGTTTCATTAAAAGTATAAGTACTAACTTGTGCCAAACCTAGCAAGGAACTTAAAAAAAAGAATAAGAAATATATTGCTTTTGAAATGCGTTTCATAAATTTATAATAATACTTTAATCAAAATAGCTTAACCAAAAAAAAATAAAAACAAGTAACTGTAATCAAAACAGTTATATTACAGTTTTAAAAAACAATGTAAATTTAATAGTTTTGACTTAAGTTGAACAAAAGAACTAATAATTTGCTAAAATTGTTAAAACTTTCTATAAATTACATAAAAATACCTACAAAATACACTTTTATATGTTTCTACCTTTTAGAAACGACCACTCAAAAAATAAAAATTAACAAAATACCAATCTTAAATTAAGTTTTAATATTTTTGATGAGAAGAAAAAACTAAAAATAACATGAGCAGTATAACAATTCTAAATCATAAAGAAATAGAACAAAAGATTAAAAGAATATCATACCAAATATATGAAACACTGGGTAATGAAGACGAATTGATTTTGGCTGGTATCTCAAAAAATGGTTTTGTACTTGCTCAGAAAATATCCACTTGTCTTGAAAAAATATCTGATTTAAAAATTACACTTTGTGAAGTTTTTATAGACAAAACAAATCCACTTAAAACCATATCCACTTCAGTAGAAAAAGATACTTACAGTAATAAAAATATTGTTTTAGTTGATGATGTATTAAACACTGGAACTACTTTAATTTATGGTGTTAAACATTTTTTAGAGGTGCCTGTTAAAAAATTTAAAACTGTAGTTTTAGTTGATAGAAACCATAAAATGTATCCTGTAAAAGCCGATTTTAAAGGTATTTCACTGTCAACTTCTTTAAAGGAACACGTACAAGTGGTTTTCGAAGAAGATAATAGCTATGCCATTTTACTTTAACAATTCAATAATTTCGTTTACTATTTGATTAATAGATTTAGAGTCAACAGTAATTATAAATTTTGCCTTGTTGTAATAAAAATTTCTTTCAAACAAATGCTTAGCAATGTATTCTTTCAAATCATCATCTGAAAGATTTTGCACCAAGGGTCTTTTATGTTTTTCTTTAATTATTCTTTGAACTATTGTATCAACGGAAGCTTTTAAATGTATTGTTTGAACATTTTTTTCTTCAAACATTAAATGGTTATTATAGTAACAAGGAGTTCCTCCACCAGTACTTAATACAAAATCCTGCTTGGACGCTATTTTTTGAGTAAAAATTTCATGCTCTTTCTTTCTAAAAAAAATTTCTCCTTTCTGTTTGAAAATATCAGAAACAGTCAAGCCTTGACTTTTTTCTATCAAATCATCTAAATCAAAGTGATTAATTTTCAATTTCTTTGCAAGTTCTAAACCAACAATAGACTTCCCTGAGCCCATATAACCAATTAAAACAACTTTATCCATTATTATAAAACCTTATAAATTAACACTTTAAATTAAAGATAAAAAAAAAGGTAAATTTAAAACAAAATTGCTTTGAAATATAAAGAATAACGTCTTATATTTGCACCCGCATTGAAAAAATAAAAACAGACTCGATAGCTCAGTTGGTAGAGCACAACACTTTTAATGTTGGGGTCCTGGGTTCGAGCCCCAGTCGGGTCACTTTTTTTTATTTTTTATTTGCTGAAGACTCGATAGCTCAGTTGGTAGAGCACAACACTTTTAATGTTGGGGTCCTGGGTTCGAGCCCCAGTCGGGTCACAAAAAGTTGTTCGCTAAAGCGAATGACTTTTTTTGTTTATGGCCACGTGGAGAAATTGGTAGACTCGCCATCTTGAGGGGGTGGTGTCGCAAGACGTGTGGGTTCGAATCCCATCGTGGTCACATTAAAAAGATAAATTCTTAAATGAGTTTATCTTTTTTTTGTTTTAAATGGTGTGAATTCAATAACTTTTATTACTTTTGTTTAACTTTTTTACAAAAAAGATGAACATAGTTAAAAATACCTTCAGCATAAAAGATCTTGAAAACCTTTCAGGCATCAAAGCCCATACCATCAGGATATGGGAAAAGCGTTATAATATATTGGAACCTATGCGTACAGAAACCAATATAAGGTTATATGATTTAGAAAACCTTCAAAAATTGCTTAATATAACCTTGTTGCATAACTATGGCTATAAAATTTCAAAGATATCTAAGTTTCCAAAAGATAAAATTCCATCATTGGTCAACGAAATTATAACTGAAAAAAGTGCTAAGAGTCATGCAATAAGTTCATTTAAAATGGCAATGATGAACTTTGACCAAACACTATTTTTCAAAACTTATAATGATTTACTTTCTGAGAAATCATTCAGAGAGATTTTCTACGAAGTTTTTATTCCGCTTATTCAAGAAATCGGTTTACTGTGGCAAACTGATACAATAACACCTGCACATGAGCATTTCATTAGTTATTTGATTAAGCAAAAAGTATTAATAAATACTGAGGAACTTCAATTAAAAGAGCCAATTAAAAATGATAAAATTTTTATTTTGTATTTGCCTTTAAATGAAATTCATGAATTGGGTTTGATGTACCTGAATTATGAAATTTTATACAGTGGCTACAAGACTATATATTTAGGAGAAAGTGTTCCTCTGGAAAATCTTAAAGACATAGCCAAGTATTTTGAGAACATTACTTTTGTATGCTATATGACTGTGGAACCCAATCCAAATGATGTCAATGATTATGTAGAAAAATTAATAAACCAATTTGAACCAAAAGACTCTAATGATTTTTGGTTTATTGGACGAATGGTAGAAAATATAAACCCTAAATTATTGACCAATAATATTAGAAGATTCGAGTCAATAGCTGACCTAACTTATAGCCTATAAAAAGATGAAAAAAACAATTAACATAATAGGCTCTGGATTTTCATCATTGGCAGCTGCATGTTATCTAGCGAAAGCTGGCAACGATGTAACTATATATGAAAAAAATAAAACCATAGGAGGAAGAGCTAGACAATTAAAAAAAGATGGTTTTACCTTCGACATTGGCCCAACATGGTATTGGATGCCGGATGTTTTTGAACGCTTCTTTTCTGATTTTGAAAAAAAACCATCTGACTATTATGAACTAATAAAATTATCTCCTGCTTATCAAGTTTATTTTGGAATAAAAGACTTCGTAACTATAGCTGATAACCTTTCAGAAATTTGTACTACATTTGAAAGTATAGAAAAAGGCAGCGGCAAAAAACTAGAAAAATTCATCAAAGAAGCCCAAAACAATTATGATATTGCCATTAAAGATTTGGTTTATCGTCCAGGAGTTTCTCCAATGGAATTAGTAACGCTTGAAACAGTTAAAAAAGTCAATCAGTTTTTTGGAAATATTTCAAAAGACATTAGAAGTAAATTTAAAAATAAAAAATTAGTTCAAATCTTAGAGTTTCCTGTGCTTTTTCTTGGTGCAAAACCATCTGATACTCCATCGTTTTATAGCTTCATGAATTTTGCAGATTTCGGTCTTGGTACTTGGCATCCTAAAAACGGTATGTACAGCGTTATTTTGGCTATGGAAAAATTAGCTCTTGAACTTGGCGTTACTATTCATACCAATTCAGCAGTAGAGAAAATTGTAGTAGAAAATGGAACTGCAAAAGCTATTATCATCAATGGAGAAAAAATTGAAGCCGACGTTATTGTGAGTGGTGCCGATTATCATCATAGTGAAACCTTACTTGACCAAAAACACAGAGTTTATTCCGAGAAATACTGGAACAAAAAAACATTTGCTCCATCTTCGCTCCTATTCTATGTAGGATTTGACAAAAAAATCGAAAACGTAGAACATCATTCTCTCTTTTTTGATGTTGATTTTGATGCTCACGCGTCTGATATTTATGATTTTCCAAAATGGCCAGAGGAGCCATTGTTTTATGCTAGTTTTCCATCAAAAACAGATAATAATGTTGCTCCAAATGGAAAAGAAGCTGGTATATTTTTAATACCGCTTGCTCCAGGATTAAAAGACACTGATTTCCTAAGAGATCGTTATTTTGAAAAAATAATTTCACGATTTGAGAAACTTACACAACAAGATGTGAAAAAATCCATTATCTTTAAAGAATCATTTTGTGTAAATGATTTTATTAAAGATTATAATTCGTATAAAGGGAATGCATATGGTTTAGCCAATACCTTATTGCAAACTGCTTTTTTAAGACCTAAATTGAAAAGTAAAAAAGTAGAAAACCTCTATTTTACTGGACAATTGACTGTTCCCGGACCAGGTGTTCCACCATCATTAATATCAGGAAAATTAGTTTCCGAACTTATACAAAAAAATAGTTAAAAAACTCGCTATGAAATCTCTTTTTGACACCGTATCGTTTGATTGTAGCAGAAATGTTACTAAATCCTACAGCACTTCTTTTTCGGCTGCAGTAAAAATGCTAGCGCCCAAAATTCGACAAGACATTTATAATATTTACGGTTTTGTTCGTTTTGCTGATGAAATTGTAGATACTTTTCACGATTATAACAAGGAAGAACTTTTTGAACTTTTTGGAAATGATTTAAAGAATGCGTTAAACAGTAAAATAAGTTTGAACCCAATTTTAAATTCGTTTCAACATACTGTTCATAAATACAATATTCCTATGGAAATGATTGATTCATTTATGAAAAGTATGCGTTTGGATTTACATAAAAATGAATACAAAACCTTTGACGAATACAACGAATATATTTATGGTTCTGCAGATGTCGTTGGATTGATGTGTTTAAAAGTGTTTGTAAATGGTGATAATGATAAGTTTTTGGAATTAGAACATTCTGCTATGCGTTTGGGTTCTGCATTTCAAAAAGTAAATTTCCTTCGCGATTTAAAAGCTGATTTTGAAGAGCTAAATCGAACCTATTTTCCAAATACCGATTTATCAAAATTGGACGAATGTTCTAAAAACGAAATCATAAAAGAAATCGAAGCCGATTTTCAAGCTGGTTTGGAAGGAATTTTAAAGTTGCCTATTGAAGCTAAATTTGGTGTTTACACTGCTTATGTTTACTACAAAAAACTACTTTCTAAACTAAAAAAAACACCATCTTTGGAAATAAAAAATACCCGAATTCGGGTTCCCGATTATCAAAAAGTTGGTTTACTTGCCAAATGCTATGTTAATTATCGATTAAACTTATTATAAAATTATGTTACTATATATTATTGTTTTCGTTCTCACTTTTTGTATCATGGAATTCATGGCTTGGTTTACTCATAAATATGTCATGCACGGTTTTTTGTGGAATTTACACGCTGATCATCACAAAAAAGACCACGATTCTTGGTTTGAACGCAATGATGCTTTTTTTATTTTTTATGCAGTAGTTAGCATTGGTTTTTTTCTACTTTGGCAAAATAATATTCTTGAAATTGGATTAGCCATTGGATTGGGGATTTTTGCCTATGGATTGGCTTATTTTTTGGTTCATGATATTTTTATCCATCAACGTTTTAAAATGTTTAGAAATGCTAATAATCGTTATGCGAAAGCCGTTAGACGCGCGCACAAAATGCACCACAAACACATTGGAAAAGAAAAAGGCGAATGTTTTGGAATGCTAGTTGTTCCTTTTAAATATTTCAAAAAATAAGCATCCAAATTAAATATTTACCACAGATTCACAGATTAAAATATAAAAATAAAATCATTAAGTAATTAATTTTATGTGAGTTCATATTGATAAAAAATGATTAAAAGATATGTTAATCTGTTTCAATAAACTTCTGTTTAAAAAAAAAAGAATGTTTCGTATTGAAACATTCTTTTTTAAACTAAAACTAACCCTTTATATTTATTTCATCAAACCTTCTAATGGTTTCAGCTGTTCTAAATCGATTTTAGATTCTTTTAAAACCGTCATCAAAGTCAAGATATTATTTGGGTTCATGTCTTCGCCCAAAACTCTTACTACAGCAAAACCATTTTCATCTCTTTTTGCATAGAAAATAAACTCTTTAATATTGTCTTCGCTACCAACAAAACTAACAGAAGCTACATCGGTTCCAGAGTTGACTTTCATTAATTCTTGATATTCTTTTGCTTTCAAAATTTGATTTACTTTTTTGCTTTCAGTTTCAAATTTTGGGGCATTGGTAGAATCTTTTCTAAAAGCAAGAATATTTAATTTATCAAATGACTCTAAAGCTGTTTTTTGTTCCGATGATAATTTGGCTTTATCCAGATTTAATATCGTTGATGTAACATCCAAAACAATAAAATCTTTATTTTCTGAGTTGTTTACAAAATAGCGCTGTAAACTTTGTTCATCATTACAACTAGACAATAAAACAGCTATTAAAATGGCTATTATGAATGAAAATTTCATGATGATTATTTTTTACCTTTTGAAGCTTTATTCAACACATCTCTTCCAGGTAAATTCATTTTTTCAGTCAAAACAGATAATTCGTTTAAATCAAAATTTCCTGTTAATGACATCAATACGGTTTCATCTTTTCCAGAACCTTCGATAAACATGAACAATTCTTTAATTTGAGAGTCGGTTGCTCCCGATTTAACGAAAATTTTCACCAATTTCCCTTTATCATTTACTTGCATCAACTCTTCTAAAGAAGCTGTTTTCAAATATTTATCTGCTGCAGATTTCATCTCGCTTGCTTTTGAAGCATTACTGGTTACAAAAACTTTAAGATTATCTAGTTTTTTGATAAGATTTACATATTGTTGTGTTTCTTTATCTTCTACTTTCATTTTACTTAAAAGCGAAAACATTTTTTTGTTTACAATTACAGATGATACTGTTTCTTGTCCGTTGAATTTATCAAAAAGCGTTTGCTGTGCAAAAATGGTATTGCTGATAAATACTAATGCTATTACTAAAATTATTTTTCTCATGATTTCTTTTTATTTAAAAATTTTGTTTTTTGATTGTTGATATTCACCTAAATAATTTACACTTTCGATGCCAGTATTTACATGTTTTGAAATTAGTGCCAATGCTTTTTGAGTTTCTCTAAACGCTATTTCTGGATCATCAATAACGCCAAGATTCTCTTGATTTGGATCACTTGTATTTTGGTATGCAAAAAACCCTATGCCAACCATTACTACTACAGCTGCCGCAACAGATAACCAAGCTAATCTTTTTTGTTTTTTTCCAGATTTTAAAGGTATCGATGGTGTAAACTGTTCTTGTTTTGCTTGAGAGAAATAACCAAAAACGGGTTTGTATTGTTCTAAATGCTGCGCAACATCTGTTGACGAAAAATAAGTTTTTAACTCTTTTTCTTCGGCAATACTGGTTTCTCCTTCGAAGTATTTTTCTACTAATTTTTCTATTCTATCCAATGCCATAACTATGTGTATTTGTCATTTTTTCTCTTATCATTTTTCTTGCTCTTGATAATGCTGTTCGAACCGCTTGTTCATTCATTTCTAAAATTTTTGCAATCTCTTCAAACTCCATTTCTTCAATATCTCGCATTTGAACAATTAGTTTTTGTTGTTCGGGTAAATCATTTATTATTTTTTCTACCCATTTCCAAGTGTCGTTATCTTCTACTTTTTGCTGTAAACTTGCTTCTCTATCAGTAAAATTATTGTGAACAATGGTTAAATTACTCGCACGTTTTGACTTTAATTGGTCCAAACAATAATTTTTTGTCATCGTCATGGCAACCGCTTCCACACTTTTATATTCGTCTAAATTTTCATTTTTATTCCACAACTTTACTAGAACTTCCTGCGTTGCATCTTCGGCTTCTTCGGTGCTTACCAATAATCGTTTGGCAAGCCGAAAGACTTTGTCCTTAAATGGAGAAACCAGTTGCATAAACTCTTTTTGGTTCATTGTATCGGTTGGGTTATATAGTCAAGACGAGTGATAAATTGTTTTGTTACAAAAAAAATATTTTTTCTAATCTAAACTTACTAAATTTACGTTTATAAAAAGAAATGCTCGCTATGAAAAAAATTGCAATTCCCTTATTATTAAGCTTTTTTGTCTTTGCTACTATTAGTTGCGAAGATAATGATGATAATGTTATTCCAAAGGCATTACAAAGTAAAGATTTTGTTTGGAAAGGTTTGAACTTATATTATTTATGGCAAGATAATATTGATGATTTAGCAGATGACCGATTTGCTAATCAAGAACAATTAAATACTTATATAGAAAGTTTTGCTAATCCAACTGAACTCTTCAATAATTTACTCTATGAACGCTCAACAATTGATAAATATAGTGTGATTTATAGTGATTATTCCGTTTTAGAAGGTATTTTAACTGGTAATACTAAAAACAATGGTGTTGATTTTGGTATAAGACGAAAACCAGGAAGTACAACTGAACTTTATGGTTGGGTTAGATATATAATTCCGGGTTCTGATGCTACTACAAAAGACATACAGCGTGGAGATATTTTTTATGCAATTAACGGAATAACCTTAACTGAGAGTAATTATGTAAGTTTATTATCATCTGATACATATACCTTAAATTTAGCTGATTTTGATGGAGGAAATATAACTCCAAATGGTCAATCGGTTTCTTTGACAAAAACCAATTTGGCTGAAAATCCTATATTAATGAATACGGTCATAAATCAAGGCGATAAAAAAGTTGGCTATTTAGTTTATAACGGTTTTTTTGCTGCCTATGACAATCAATTGAACACCGTTTTTGGGAATTTTAAATCGCAAGGCATAACGCATTTGGTTTTAGATTTACGCTATAATTCTGGTGGTGCAGTTAGCAGTGCCACCAAGTTAGCTAGTATGATTACAGGCCAATTTAGCGGTCAAATTTTCGCTAAAGAACAATGGAATAGTAAAGCTCAAGCCTATTTTTTATCTAATAATCCAAGTAGATTAGAAAATAAATTCATAAGCGGTTTAAACAGTTTAAACTTATCCAAAGTTTATATCTTAACCTCCAGGTCTTCAGCTTCTGCAAGTGAATTGATTATTAATTGTTTGAAACCATATATAGATGTGATACAAATTGGCGATAAAACCACTGGAAAAAATGTTGGTTCAATAACACTATACGACTCGCCTACTTTTGGAAAAAGTGACGTAAACAAAAATCATAAATACGCCATGCAACCTATTGTCTTAAAAATAGTTGATAAAAATGGCTTCGGCGATTATACATCAGGTATTCAGCCTAATATTGAAGTAATTGAAAATTATGGAGATTTGGGTGTTTTAGGAAATCCTGATGAAAGATTACTTAATGTAGCATTGAATCAAATATCAGCAAGTGGCAGAATGAGACCAATTGAGAACTCAAATATCGATCGAGATTTAACAGACTCTAAAGCGCTCAATCCATTGAGAACAGAAATGTATGTAGAAATCAAATAAATTATTATTCTTATTAAAAAATAAAAATTTATATAATTACAATTTTTATAGTGCGAATCGAAACTTAAAAAAATCATTTGTAATTTTTAGAAAATTATAACATTGTTAATAACTTTGATGTTTTATATCAACAATTTAGCTATATTTGTAGCTATGCATTGATTTTAATGCATTTTAAGTTATTAACAAAAAAGTTTTAGTATGCAACAAATTCCAAGTGTTGACTTACGTGATTTCCTGTCGGACGATCCGGCACGTAAACAAAAATTTGTAAATGAAATCGGAAAAGCATACGAAGAAATAGGCTTCGTAGCATTAAAAGGTCATTTTCTTGATGACAAATTGGTGGAAGATTTATATGGAGAAGTTCGTAACTTTTTTAATCTGCCATTGGAAACCAAAGCAAAATATGAAATCCCAGGAATTGGAGGACAAAGAGGTTATGTTTCTTTTGGTAAAGAACATGCTAAAGGTCGTTCAGCTGGCGATTTAAAAGAATTTTGGCATTTTGGACAATATGTTTCTGAAGGTTCAAAATATGCAGGCGAATATCCTGAAAATGTTACCGTAACTGAATTACCTCATTTCAATCAAGTTGGAAAAGAAGCTTATCAAATGCTTGAAAAAACAGGTATTTATGTGTTAAGAGCCTTGGCTATTCATATTGGATTGGACGAATTTTACTTTGACAATTATATTAAAGATGGAAACTCAATTTTGAGACCAATCCATTATCCACCAATAACTGATGAGCCAAAAGATGGTGCTGTTCGTGCTGCTGCTCATGGTGATATTAATCTAATCACACTTTTAATGGGTGCGCAAGGTAAAGGTTTACAGGTTCAAAACCACGATGGTCAATGGATTGATGCCATGGCAGAACCAGATGAATTGATGATAAATGTTGGTGATATGTTGTCAAGACATACAAACAATAAATTAAAATCTACTATTCATCAAGTGGTAAATCCGCCAAGAGAACTTTGGGGAACATCGCGTTTTTCAATTCCGTTCTTTATGCATCCTGTTAGCGATATGAAATTAAATTGTTTGGAGCAATGTATTGATGCAGATAATCCAAAACTTTATGACGATATCACAGCGGGAGAATTCCTTGACGAACGTCTAGTGGAATTAGGATTAAAGAAAAAATAAAGTTTAGACTATTCATTTTAAAATTCCAAATTCCAATTATTTTTGGGGTTTGGTTTTTTAATTTGGAACACAGATGTAAGAAATTTGAAAAATAATTATAATCACTTAAATCTGTTTCTTAAATAAATTAATAGTAAACGCCAAACAGATAAAAATGAAAATTTTTCCTCATCAAGAATTAACAAAATCTATAATCGGAATTTATTATGATGTATACAATGAGTTAGGCTATGGCTTTCTAGAAAAAGTGTATCATAACGCAATGATTATCGAACTCAAAAAAAGAGGTTTTGAAATTGACAATCAAAAGAAATTAAATGTTTTATACAAAAATGAAATTGTTGGTGAATACATACCTGACATTATAGTGAACAACAAAGTGATTCTTGAATTTAAAACAGTTGAATACCTTTTAGAAATACATGAAAATCAATTATTAAATTATTTAAAAGCAACTGATTGCGAAGTAGGAATAATTTTAAATTTCGGTAAGGATCCACAATTCATAAGAAAGATATTTACAAATGATTTAAAAAAGAACAAATTCTAACAATTTTTAAAATTTCTTAAATCTGTGTTCCGAAAAATATAAAATATGGATTTACAAGACCAACTAAAAAAACTATTTCCCGACCATGAAGTTTCCAACGAACCAGAAACCGTTGATGAAACTCCACACAAATTATTTGTTCAAAAAGAACCAATACTTTGTAAATACGAAAAACGAAAAGGAAAACCAACTACCATTATCTCAGGCTATGAAGGTGAAGACGAAGATTTTAAACTTTTAGCCAAAGAAATCAAAAGCAAACTTGCCGTTGGCGGAAGTTTCAAAGATGGAGAAATAATCCTTCAAGGTGATTATCGTGACAAAATCATGAAATTATTACAAGACAAAGGCTTTAAAACAAAACGTGTTGGCGGCTGATTCAATTAAAAATTAAGAATTAATAATTAAAAATTAAAATGATACAATCATCCGAATTAATATTAAACCCAGACGGAAGTGTTTACCACTTAAATCTAAAACCTGAACATATTGCTAACGATATTATTTTCGTAGGCGACCAAAACCGAGTGGAAAAAATCACGCAATTCTTTGAAAAAATTGAATTTTCAACTCAAAAACGTGAATTCAAAACCCAAACTGGTTTCTTCAAAGGAAAACGAATGACCGTTATGTCAACAGGAATTGGACCTGACAATATCGACATCGTGATGAACGAACTCGACGCCTTGGTCAATATTGACCTAGAAACTCGTCAACCAAAAGAAAACTTAACTTCATTAAACATCATCCGAATAGGAACATCAGGTTCATTACAAGCTAATATTCCTGTCGATAGTTTCGTAATGAGCAAATATGCTGTTGGATTAGACAACATGCTTCGCTCCTATTTAATTGACGAAATTTCAGAAAAAAATCTCGAAGAAGCATTCATTGCCCAAACCAATTGGGATTTACGCAAAGGACAACCTTATGTAATCTCGTGCTCAGAAACTTTGGAACAAAAAATCGAAAGTCCACGTTTTCACAAGGGTTTCACTGGAACCGCTGGCGGATTTTATGGACCGCAAGGTCGCGTTTTACGACTTGAAATTCAGGACAGCGAACTCAACAGCAAAATGGACGCATTCGAATTTGAAGGCACAAAAATGACAAATCTCGAAATGGAAACTGCAGCCATTTATGGACTAGGAAAACTGCTTGGACACAATTGCTTGTCATTGAATGCTATCATTGCCAATCGTGCCAATGGAACATTTAGCGCCGATCCATACAAAGCTGTAGATGAACTAATTGCTTACACATTACAAAAACTTTCTGAATAATTTTTTTGGAGCTATTTCCCGCTTTCGCCTTTATCTCGCTCCGTAAACTACGCGAGGATATCGGCTCTATCGGGGCTAAAAACCGTAAACCATGAACTTAATTCTCGAAACAGAACGATTACTACTTCGTCCATTAGAACTTTCTGATGCCGACAAAATGTTTGCTATGGATAATCAAGCAGAAGTACACAAATATCTTTGGCAAAATCCAACACAAACCGTTGAAGAAACCATCAAAATAATTGAAATGGTTCAAAAACAATATCAAGAAAACGGAATTGGTCGATTTGCAACCATTTTGAAAGAAACCAACGAATTCATTGGTTGGACAGGAATAAAGTTTGTAAACGACCATGTTGAAAACGGAAACACCAATTTCTATGATTATGGTTATCGATTAAACCCAAAATTTTGGGGAAAAGGTTACGCCACCGAAGCTTCAATCGCCTGGCTTGACTATGGCGTCAATCAAATGAATATCCAAGAAATGAACGCTTATACACATGCAGAAAACGCTGCATCCAATCGTGTTTTAGAAAAAGTGGGAATGACTTTTATGGAAAATTATCCAGATGAAAGTGGCATAACTTGGAAATGGTGGCAACTGAAAAAATAGAATTTAGAAATCAGAATTTAGAAATCAGAATTTAGAACATTAAAATGGACTTTGAAGCGTTAATTGAAAAAGTAAAAAACATTCCTTACGGAAGAAATTCAAACCGTACTGATTTTTCATTAGTCATTTCAGAAAATAAAGGAACTTGTAGTTCTAAACATGCTTTTTTGAAAGATTTTGCCAATAAAAATAATATTCCAAATGTAGATTTAATCATCGGAATATATAAAATGAACGAAGCAAATACTAAAATTGGTTCCATTTTAAAAGAAAACAATTTGGATAATCTGCCCGAAGCACATTGTTATTTAAAAATCAACGGAAAAGTAACAGATATCACTAATCCAAATTCTGATTTTGAAAAATTAAGAAATGATATTTTAGAAGAAATTTGTATTGAACCCAATCAAGTAGTCGATTTTAAAGTTAAATACCATCAAAATTTTCTAAAAAATTGGATTACAGAAAACCAAATTCCTTTTACTTTTGAAGAAATTTGGAACATTAGAGAAAAATGCATTCAAAAACTCTCTGAACAATCTCAATACTAATAAATGAAAACAATAAAAATAGCTGGCGTTCCAGAACATTTCAATCTTCCGTGGCAACTTTGCATCGAAAATGGCGAATTTGAAAGCGAAGGTATCGATTTACAATGGACAGACATTCCAGAAGGAACAGGAAAAATGTGTCAAATGCTTCGCGATGGCGAAACCGATATTGCTGTCATTCTTTCGGAAGGAATTGTAAAAGACATCGTCGGCGGAAATCCAAGTTCTATTGTTCAAGTTTATGTAGAAAGTCCTTTGATTTGGGGAATTCACGTTGCGGCAAATTCAAAATTTAAAACACTTCCCGATTTAGAAAATACCAAAGCCGCCATTTCTCGTTTGGGTTCAGGTTCACATTTGATGGCATTTGTTAATGCACAAAATAACAATTGGAATACTGAAACAATACCATTTGAAATTGTAAACACGATTGACGGTGCAGTTGAAGCCTTAACTTCAGGCAAAGCCGATTATTTTATGTGGGAACGATTTATGACTAAACCTTTGGTTGATAAAGGTGTTTTCCGTCGAATAGCGGATTGTCCGACGCCTTGGCCATGTTTTGTTATTGCGGTTACAAATGAAGTTTTAGAAAAACATCCGCAAACCATTAGCCGAATTTTGGAAATTATCAACGCTACAACATCTGAGTTTAAAGAAATTCCTAGTATTGATAGAACTTTAGCCTCAAAATTTGACCAAAAAATTGAAGATATCAACGAATGGTTATCGCTTACAAAATGGTCACAAAAACCATTGCAAGAAAAAGTGTTAAACAAAATTCAAAATCAACTCTTTGACCTTAAAATTATAGATAAAAAAGGTACTTTTGCTGAAATAGTAAAAGTCGTTTAGCATTTTTGCTGTTTTTATCAGTATGATACAATTTGGGAAATTAAATTATCAACAACTTCGCGATAAATTTAAAATCAATAGTCCTTGGGATAAAGTAATTATTTTTATCCTTAGCGTACTGTTCACTATTCCTATTTTTCTAATTGGTCATCAAAATTTAATCGATTTCAACTGGCCAGTTCAATTGGATAGAATTTTACTTTTTACATTAATCTTTGTCATTATTTTCTTGATTTTAAAAGCAATAAGACGAATAACTTTAATCAGTATAATTGTTTATATTTTGTTCTTAATTGGCGGAACAGTTTTTGGCGGTTATGGTTTCAAGAGCGTTTTTGAAGATTATCGTTCGATGATGTATGCCATGTTAGAAAACCCAAATCCACAAGATTTAATCATTTCAAAACTATTGCCTTTTCCTAATAAATATAAAATTTTAAATGCTATAGAATACAAAAACCCGAAGGTTAGAAATTTTGCTTTAATGGCAACCAATAAGCATTTTAGAGATGTAAAAGAATATAAAAATGAATATTTTACACTAATTCAATGTTTTGCAGTTTTTAAAGAAATTAATAGTCAATGGAATTATGTCAGCGATCCAAAAGGAAGTGATTACATAGCAACCGCTTCTGAATCATTAGAATATCTTTCTGGAGATTGTGATGATCATTCTATTTTGATGGCTGCATGTATTCGAGCCATTGGCGGAACTCCGAGATTAATTCACACCAAAGGTCATATTTATCCGGAGATTTATATTGGCAAAAAAAGTGATTTGGAAGCGATAAACTATTTGACAAAAAAAGTGCTTTTTCCTAACGAAACAAAAGGAAAAACACTTCATTATCATATAGATGAACGTGGCGATATTTGGCTAAACTTAGATTACACCGCTAAGTTTCCTGGTGGACCATTTATGTCCGAAGAAATTCTTGGTGCTTTAACATTGCAATAATTGATTGTTTTATAAATCTGAATATGAAATTTTTAATTATATTCGCTTATTCGTAAAACAAATTTTTAATGAAAAAAATACTCGTCGCTTTGTTGTTATTTTCTGGAATAGTAAACGCTCAGAATGAAAGCACTATTTCAGATAAAAAAAATGAATTTAGAATTGATGTACTTTCAGCTATACTTTCATCAAAAATTAGTGTTAGTTATGAAAGATTTTTTTCTAATGACTTTTCAGTTGGTTTGAACGTAAATTATTCTGATAGTAAAAAACTAACAGAAGATTTTGAAGAAGGATATACGAATAATATAGCAAAATATGAAGTTAATCCATACCTAAGATATGCTCTATCAAAAGGAAAAACAAATTATTATTTTGCTGAAATTTTCACTTCATTCAATGGAGGTGATTTTAAAGAAATTATAAGAGAAGAAAACGCTGGAACAGCAGTTTACACTACTAAAATTTCTTCATATTCTGATATAGCAGCTGGAGGAAGTTTGGGTTATAAAATGTATTTTAAAGAAAGTATAGCACTGGAACTTTTGGTAGGATTTGGATACAATTTGTTAAACACAGATAAAAGTCCTGATAAAATTACAAGGGTTGGAATTAATTTAGGTTACAGATTTTAAGATAATTAACATGAAAAAAATATCATATTTAACAGTTTTATTTTCAGCTATTCTATTCAGTAGTTGTGATACAAATGACGATGGATTTTACAATAATAAAATCATTGATGTAAATCCTAATTTAGTTACATTCAACTCAACAACAAATTATTCTGTTGGAGATTATCTAGTTTTAGATGCTGATTTTTCGCGTTATCAAACCGAATTTGGACAAACTGGACTTTTGGACATCTATAAAACCTGCGGAAATGCTGAATTTTTTGCCTTTTCATATGTAATAGAAAGGAAATTAAATGCTACGGAATGGGAAACAATTTTTGTGGACGATTCTCAATTACAAATCAACAAAGGTAATGCTTCAAATGGTGCGTATGTTTATGGGCTTTGTAAATACAATACAACAGATGAAACTTATGAATACAATGTTGGTTTTCCTTTACTTTCAACCGGAAATTATCGTTTAAGCTTCGGCTATAATAGTGACTCAACTAAAAATGTTGAATTGCGCTCTATTAACAAACCAAAAGACATAAAGCTAAATTTAAACAGCGTGGTTGCAAATCTTGATAATAGCGGTTATTTTTATTTTAATGTAAATTAATTACCACTGAATTTCAGATTTTCCAACGCTTTTTAGGTAAGCATTCGTTTGGCTAAAATGTTTGTTTGCAAACCATTTTCCTTGATTGGCACTCATTGGTGATGGATGCCCTGATTTTAGAATTTTGTGTTTTGAATGGTCAATTAGCTTTTCTTTTTGTATGGCAAAATTTCCCCAAAGCAAGAAGACAATATTCGAATTTTCCTCTGAAATTTTCTTAATTACAGAATCCGTAAACACGTTCCATTTCAAATGTTTATGACTATTGGGTAAATCTTTTCTAACCGTTAAACTTGCATTCATTAGAAGAATTCCTTGCTTTGCCCATCGTTCTAAATTGCCTGAAGTTGGTAAAAAAACGGTGTCAAAATCAAGATTTATTTCTTTAAAAATGTTTAATAGCGATGGTGGAATTTTCACATTATCATTAACCGAAAAACACAAACCGTTTGCTTCGCCTTCGCCATGATATGGATCTTGGCCGATGATAACCACTTTTAAATCATTGAAATCAAATTGATTAAAAGCACTAAAAATGAACTCTTTTGGTGGAAAGCAAACATGATTTTGATATTCGTTTTCAACTGCTTTCATCAACAAATTGAAATAGGGTTTTTCAAATTCTTCAGAAAGAATTTCATGCCAAGAAGAATGGATTTTAACAAACATCTCTTAAAATTTTACCAAAAATACTATTTTCTGTTGCAATATGGATTTTATCCTTTGTAACTTTGAACCAAAGACAATGATTTAATGATCTCGATAAACGAAAAAACACTTAAAGACTTAGAATTCAATACCGTTTTGCAAACCATTTCTGAGCGATGCAATACCGATATTGGAAAACAAAAAGCATTAGAAATTGTTCCTTTTAAAGAAAAGGAAACACTAATGAATAATTTACTTCAAACCTCAGAATATCTTTCTTCTTTCACTAATAATAATGCTATTCCAAACCACGGATTTGAAAACATTACCAATGACATAAAATTCCTGAATATCGAAGATAGTTTCTTGGAAGTTGGAAGTTTTAGAAAAATTGCAACGCTTTCAGATACTGTAAATACGATGTTACTTTTTTTGAAAAAATTTCAAGATTATTATCCAAAATTAAACGAAAAAGCAACCCAAATTGAATATACCAAATACATCATTCTAAAAATTGATGAAGTAGTTGATAAATATGGTGAAATAAAAGACAAAGCTTCGCCAGATTTAATTAATATTCGACGCGATATGAACGTGATTCGAGGCAAAGTCAATCAAAGTTTTGGCCAAGCGCTATCACAATATAATTCGCTTGGTTATTTGGACGAAATCAAAGAAAGCATTGTTGAAAACCGAAGAGTTTTAGCGGTATTAGCTATGTATCGTAGAAAAGTTAAAGGTTCAATTCTAGGCAATTCCAAAACCGGAAGCATTGCTTATATCGAACCCGAAGCCACGCTGCGTTATTCAAGAGAATTGAACAATTTGGAATATGAAGAACGAGAAGAAATCACGAAAATTTTAAAAAAATTAACAAATGAAATTCGTCCTTTTGTTGATCTTTTAAAGCAATATCAAGAGTTTTTAAGTGATATAGATATTATTGCAGCCAAAGCGAAATATGCCCGAAAAATCAATGCTATTCTTCCAACAATCATCGAAGAAAAAAGATTGTTTTTTAGAGATGCTTTCCATCCTATTTTGTTTTTAAACAATCTTGAAAAGAAAGAAAAAACCTTTCCACAAACAATTGAACTTAAAAATGAAAGCCGAATTATTGTAATTTCTGGACCAAATGCTGGTGGAAAAACCATTTCGCTAAAAACCGTTGGATTACTTCAATTAATGTTGCAATGTGGTATTTTAATCCCAGTCCATGAAAGAAGCGAAACGTTTCTTTTTGACCGAATTCTAACTGATATTGGCGACAATCAATCTATTGAAAACCATTTAAGCACATATAGCTATCGATTAAAAAACATGAATTATTTTTTAAAAAAATGTAATTCAAAAACGCTTTTCTTAATCGATGAATTTGGTACTGGTTCTGATCCTGAACTTGGTGGTGCTTTGGCAGAAACTTTCTTAGAAGAATTTTACCATCGAGAAGCGTTTGGAATCATTACAACTCATTATTCTAACTTGAAAATTTTGGCTAACGAATTGCCTTTTGCTTCGAATGCCAACATGCTTTTTGACGAAAAATCGTTGGAACCAATGTATAAGTTGATTTTGGGACAAGCTGGAAGTTCTTTTACTTTTGAAGTAGCACAAAAAAATGGTATTCCATTTGGTTTGATAAATCGTGCGAAAAAGAAAATTGAAGGCGGAAAAGTTCGCTTTGACAAAACCATTGCAACCTTACAAAAAGAACGTTCTAAACTTGAAAAAACTTCTTTAACTTTAAAAGAAGAAGAAACAAAAGCTCGTGAAGAAAGCAAAAAAATGGAAAACATCAATGCTAAAATTCAAGAGAAATTAGAACGTTATCAAGAGTTGTATGATGCCAATCAACGATTGATTTACTTAGGGCAAAAAACTGATGATATTTCAGAGAAATACTTTAATAATAAAGACAAAAAAGTTCTTATTGGCGAATTTTTAAAAATGGTTGAAATTGAAAATTCTAAGCGTAAAAAAGTCAGTGTCAAAGAGAAAAAAGCCAAAGAAGTTATTGAGAAAAAAGTCATTGAAGAAGTTCAAGTTAAAGTAGAAGAAATCCGAAAAGAAAAAAAAGAGAAAAAAATAAAAGCTCAAAAACAAGAAGCCGAAAAACTAAAAGTTATATTAAAAGTTGGTGATAGAGTTCGAATGCTTGACGGAAAATCGGTTGGAACAATTGATAAAATTGAGAAAAATAAAGCTGTAGTCAATTATGGCATTTTTACTTCAAAAGTGAGTTTGGAAGAATTAGAATTTGTTCAGGCAAAATAAGTATGGAAATAACCGATTTACCATCCGATAAAAAAATAGTTCTCTTTGACGGCGTTTGCAATCTTTGCGAAACGTCAGTTCAATTTATAATTCAGCATGATAAAAATGATGTATTTCTATTTGCTGCTATTCAATCAGAAATTGGACAAAAAATAATCAACCATTTAGGATTAGAAAATCGAGGCATTGACAGCATTATTCTTTATGAACCTAACCAAGCTTATTATTATAAAGCCGAAGCTGCAAAATTGATTTTAAAGGAACTCAATACTTGGAAAAGTTTTCTTTATCCGTTAATTCCAACAGGAATGATTGGTAATTTCTTTTACGATTATGTTGCTAAAAATCGTTACAAATGGTATGGCAAAAAAGAAAGCTGCATGATGCCTTCAAAAGAAGTTTTGAGTAAATTTTTATAGTATGATAAATATCAGCTAAATTTCGAGTTAAAGAAATTAGTTTTACAATATCAAATTTTATAAACTATGAAAAACTTTTTTCTTCCACTGTATTCATGGGATAACGGCGCATTTATTATGGTTGGCGTTTTTGCATTGGTAATTATCGGTTTGCTTGCCGCTATTTACTTTATGATGAATAGTAAAAACAAAAAAAACGACTAAGAAATCTTAGTCGTTTTTTTATATTCTAAAAAAAATAAACTTATTGTTTTACGATTTTTTTGGTAGCTGTACCTTGATCTGTAGAAACTTTAAGCATGTAAACTCCAGCTGCTAAATCACTGATTGAGATTTGAGCTTCAGTGTTATTTACATTTAGCGTTTTAACAACTCTACCATTTAAATCTGCAATTTCTACCGTGTTTACAACTGCATTTAAAGTATTTGAAATATTAACTACTGAACTTGCAGGATTTGGATACACTGATAAGTTAGCAGCTAAGAAATCATTATTTGATAATGTCTGAGTTACAGAAAAATTATCAAGTATAACTGCATATGCTCCAGAAGCCGATGGTAAAGCTGGAGAAACATTTCTTACACTGATGTAATAAACCCCTGTTGTTGGAGGTGTAAAAGTGAAAGTATATTGTGTAAAAGTCTCAGCAGCTATTCCTGCTTGAGTTCCAATTAAATTAGTTTGTGCAGCAACTGTTTGTTCATTACCATAATACAATTGAATAGTACTTGTATTTGTAAGTGTTGTTGGATTAAGAAAGTTTCTAGCCCATAACGTAACTGTAACCTCTTCATTACCTTGTAAATTTAATCCTCTTGAAATCATATTAACATTTGAAATTGCTGTTGTTCCTGCAAAAGAAAACACAGAAGTAGCTTGATCTTGTACAGTAGCATTACCAGAACCAGCAGCATTTATTGTCCAAACCTGACCTTCTCCAGTAGCAGGAGCAGGAGCAAACCAACCTATATAATCAAAAAATTCATCTTCAAAGCTCGTATTGTACGGAACATTTGAAGGTAAAAAATCTGTATTAAAACTTATTGGTCCTTGCCATAAACTGTAGTCTCCATTGCCACAATTAGTTCTTATATAAAATTCATAAACTGTGCTAGGCTGTAAATCAGTTAAACTTACACTAGTTTGCAGAGCAGTATTAGAAATAATTGTACTCTGACCTTGTCCTTGAGCAAAACCTCTCACACCATATTCAAACTCATATCCTACTGGAGTTCCGTTAGTTGGTGCAGTCCAACCAATTCCAGCAGTAGTTGTAGTTGGTGCAGAAGTAAAAGTAAATCCAGTTGGAACAAAGCAACTTTGTCCTGTAAAAGAGAAATCAAAAGTTGCTGATGTAGAACTCCATCTATCATCCCAAACAATGTAATAAGTTGTTCCTGATGTCACAACAACATCTGTAACTTTAGATCTAAAATTTTGAGCTGGTTCATCAACATCATCATTTGCGGCGATACAAGTCCAAGGAGCCGCACAAGCTCCTGTTAAGACGCTTAGCCTTGTGTCAGCATTTGCTGGATTTCCTGCAATATCAGAATTAATTGTCATTACCCCATTTGTTGTTGGGGTAAACTTAAACCATCTTGCATTTGGAGTTGTACTGTAAGTAGTAAAACATAATCCAGCACCAGTTGGAGCAGTACCTGTTGTAAGTGCACCAATAGTATAATTCCCATTGGTGGTAATTGTTGTTGCATTAGCACAAGTCGTTGCACCTTGTCCAATCGAGTCAACAGCGTAAAGAGATAAAATTAATAGTAAAAGTTTTTTCATAAAATAGTTTTTTAATTGAAAAGCAAATATATTAAAGTATTTTAGAAAAAATAATTATTTAACTTACTTTTTTTAATTTTAACTTTCTTTCTCCCACTTACCAACAACGCTGGTTGCTAAAGCATTACCCAATACGTTTGTTGCGCTTCTAAACATGTCACAAAAATGGTCTATTGGTAGTATTAACGCAATTCCTTCGATTGGAATATCAAACATGCCACAAGTTGCTGCTACAACTACTAAACTTGCTCTTGGAACGCCTGCAATTCCTTTGCTCGTAAGCATTAAAACCAATAACATTGTCATTTGTGTTGTTAAATCCAGATGAACTCCATATGCTTGTGCAATAAAAATACTGGCAAATGTCATGTACATCATACTTCCGTCCAAGTTAAACGAATATCCTAATGGCAACATGAAGGAAACTATCTTGTCTTTTACACCAAATCGTTCTAATTCTTCGGTTAGTTTAGGAAAAACTGCTTCGCTGCTGGTTGTTCCAAAGGCAATGACTAATGGTCCGAATATGCGTTTCAACAAAGTGGTCATGTGTCCTTTTAAAAACAAATAACCAACCAGTAACAAAACGACCCAAAGTGATGAAATTCCGACTAAGAATGAACCAAAAAATTTAGCATAGGTAATTAATAATTCTTGTAAATCTCTAATAGCAAAAACTCCTGCAATGGCACCGAAAACTCCAAGCGGAGCAAATTTCATTACATAATTCACCATTTTTAAAATGATGTGTGATGAAACATCTAATGCTTTAACTACAGGTTTTGCATAATCGCCAATGGATGCTGCAGCTAAGCCAAAAAAGATAGAAAAAATTACAATTTGAAGAATTTCGTTGGTTGCTAATGCTTCAAAAATACTTTTAGGAATAATGTGTTCAACAAAATTTTGAGCCGAAAAAACTTTGGTTTTATCTGTAACTTCTGACGCAGTAGCAACATCTACATCGGTAAGATTTAATCCAACTCCAGGTTGCAAAATATTTACCCAAAATAATCCGATTAATAAAGAAACAAATGATGCTGTGAAAAACCATCCCATTGCTTTTCCTCCTATTCGTCCAACGGATTTTATATCGCCCAATTTTGCAATTCCTACTACTAATGTTGTGATTACTAATGGTGCAATAATCATTTGAACTAATCGAATGAAAATGGTTGCTAGCATTTTAATTTTATCGCTAAATTCTTTGGCAAACTCTGGAGTGTAATTATTATGAATATAAATTCCAAGAATTGCGCCAAGTAGCATAGCAATTATAATTTGAACGGTTAAATTGCTGAGAAATGATTTTTTTGATTCTTGAATGCTTTCGGTTGTGTTCATGTAGATTGTTTTTTGTTAGCCCAGATAGTAGTGGAAAGCTTTGTGAAGGAAAACACTATTTTTTCTTGGCTAAAAACTGCGACCAACGGAAGCACGTTTTTGGCCTTAGAAAAAAAGTGTTTTACAAACAAACTTGTAACGAATAGCTGGAATTGCTTCTAATAATTTGGTTTATTGGTTTTGCTTATTAAGTAAAAGTCGGCTAAAACAATTGCTGCCATTGCTTCTACAATTGGCACTGCTCGTGGCACAACGCATGGATCGTGACGACCTTTTCCTTGTTGTTCTATAATGGTATTTTGGTTGGTTAAAACTTCTTGTTTTTGGATTAAAGTAGCAACGGGTTTGAAGGCTACGCGAAAATAAATATCCATTCCGTTGGAAATTCCGCCTTGAATTCCACCAGAAAGATTGGTTTTTGTTGTTCCGTCTTCGTTGTATAAATCGTTGTGTTCGCTGCCTTTCATTCGTGCGCCACAAAATCCGCTGCCGTATTCAAAACCGTGAACGGCATTGATGGACAACATTGCTTTACCGAGTTCGGCATGGAGTTTATCGAAAACTGGTTCGCCCAATCCGACTGGAACGTTTTGAATGACGCAGGTTATTGTTCCGCCAACGGTATCGCCTTGTTTTTTAATTTCTTTGATGTAAGCTTCCATTTTTTCGGCAGAAGCCAAATCGGGACAACGAACGGCATTGGTTTCGGTTAATGAAAAGTCTAAATCTTGATAGGGTTTGTCTATAAAAATTTCGCCAACTGATGATACAAAAGCGTTGATTTTTATTTTGGAAATTACTTGTTTTGCGATTGCTCCGGCAACAACACGAGAAGCGGTTTCGCGAGCCGAACTTCTTCCGCCACCACGATAATCGCGAATTCCATATTTTTTTTCATAGACATAATCGGCATGACTTGGTCGATAGGTGTCTTTTATGTGTGAATAGTCGTCTGACTTTTGATTGGTATTAGGAATGATAAAACCAATTGGAGTTCCTGTTGTTTTTCCTTCAAAAATACCCGACAAAAGTTGTACTTCATCTTCTTCTTTTCGTTGGGTAACTATTGTGGATTGACCTGGTTTACGGCGTTGCATTTCTTTTTGAATGGCATTCAAATCGATTTGAATTCCTGCAGGACAACCGTCAATAATTCCGCCAAGTGCTTCACCGTGTGATTCGCCAAATGTGGTTAGTCTAAAAAGTGTTCCGTAACTATTTCCTGCCATATCAGAATTGTTTTGAACAAATATAAACATTGTAAAGTGTTATTAAAATAATATTGATTCAAAACTTAATAATAGGGTAAAATCCAATTAACATTTGCTTTGCTAATTTGTAAAACTTTAAAATAGAAACAACTTGAAAAAGAGAAAATTAGAGCTAGTTGTTATTTCAGATGTGCATCTTGGCACTTATGGTTCGCATGCTAAAGAACTTTTTTATTATCTAAATTCCATCAAGCCAAAAACATTGGTTTTAAACGGAGATATTATTGACATTTGGCAATTTCGAAAATCGTATTTCCCAAAATCACATTTGAAAGTCATCAAAAAAATAATCGATTTGGCTTCCAAAGGAACAAAAGTCTATTATATAACCGGAAATCATGATGAGTTTTTGAGAAAATTTAGTGATACTTCTATCGGGAATTTCTCTGTTGTTGATAAACTCGTACTGGAATTGGATTATAAAAAAGCGTGGATTTTTCATGGTGATGTTTTTGATGCATCGGTTCAGCATTCCAAATGGATTGCTAAATTGGGTGGTATTGGTTATGATTATTTAATATTAACCAACCGATTTGTGAATTGGTGCTTGAAAAAAATGGGGAAAGAACCTTATTCATTTTCTAAAAAAATAAAAGCAAGCGTAAAAAAAGCAGTCAAACATATTTCTGATTTTGAAAACACTGCTACTGAATTAGCTATAGAAAAAGAATATGATTATGTTATTTGCGGACACATTCATGAACCAAAAATGATACGTAAAGAAACCAAAAACGGTAGTACTATGTATTTGAACTCTGGCGATTGGGTAGAAAATTTAACTGCATTAGAATACAACAAAAAAAGATGGAAAATGTACCGATATGAAGAACACACAGAAAAAGAAGAGGAAGATTTATTTGAAATGGATGACTTGATTAAACATCAATTGGTAGCATCAATATTTGTTCATAAAGAAATTTAAGACGATTTTAACTAAATAAAACGAGTTTGGCACAATTTTTAGTACACCTTTGCGTTATAACATAATAACGTTAAATTAAACTTATGAAAAAAATCGTTTTATCTGCTTTAATGCTACTAGGATTAGCATTTAGCGCACAAGCACAAGACATTTCAAAAAATGCACTAGGATTGCGTTTAGGTGACAACGACGGATTTGGTGGTGAAGTTTCATACCAAAGAGGATTAGGGGACAACAA
>NZ_JACTAC010000003.1 GCF_014486675.1 Flavobacterium macrobrachii | reverse complement strand
TACTACTTCATGTAGCTGGGTAAACCAAGGTACACAACCGGTACAACCACCAGTTGTAAACTGTTGGGATAACTTCCAGTTCAACACAACAAGCTGTTCATGGGTAAACCAAGGTACACAACCGGTACAACCACCAGTTGTAAACTGCTGGGATAATTTCCAATTCAACACAACGAGCTGTTCATGGGTAAACCAAGGTACACAACCGGTACAACCACCAGCTGTAAACTGTTGGGATAACTTCCAATTCGATACTACTTCATGTAGCTGGGTAAACCTAGGTACACAACCAGTACAACCAGCTTTAATACTTGAAAGAAGTTGCACATTTCAAGATTTAGTAATTAATTTAGATTCTTTATTACCACCAGGAACAACTGGCGGTGTATGGATCAATGTTAACAATGTAGGCGGTTTCACTAATGGCAATTCATTCAATGCTAATGGCATTTCTTTAGGGGTTTATAGGTTCAGTTATTTTATAAACAATCATCTCCCGTGTCCACTTACATACAATCTTGATATGACAGTTGATGATACTTGTGGAATTGGCCCTTGTGGTATAATACCAACACCACCAACTGTAGCTTGTTACCAAACAGCAACTTTCAATACAACAACTTGTGTATGGGATGTTACAGGTACACAACCAGTTCAACCAACATTGGCTTGTTATGAAACAGCTACGTTCAACACGACTTCTTGTCAATGGGATGTAACGGGTACACAACCTGCTCAACCAACATTGGCTTGTTATGAAACAGCTACGTTCAACACGACTTCTTGTCAATGGGATGTAACGGGTACACAACCTGCTCAACCAACATTGGCTTGTTATGAAACAGCTACGTTCAATACGACTTCTTGTCAATGGGATGTAACGGGTACACAACCTACTCAACCAACATTAGCTTGTTACGAAACGGCTACGTTCAATACAACTACTTGTCAATGGGATGTTACAGGTACGCAACCAGTTCAACCAACATTGGCTTGTTATGAAACGGCTACGTTCAATACAACTACTTGTCAATGGGATGTTACAGGTAATCCAATTATAGTTCCAGTTTTAGGAAATGTTACACAACCTAATTGTTCAGAAACTTTGGGTAGTTTTAACATAATTAATTATGATGTAAATAATGTATATTTAGTTTCTCCTTCAAATGGAGTGACAATGAATGGAAGTACAGTAACTGCTCCTGTAGGGACATATACAGTTATTGCCTCATTTAATGGATGTGAGTCGTCAACTTCCACAGAAATAACAATTGCTGTGATACCTGATAATACTCCTCCTGTATTTGATCAAAGTGCTCCAGCTGATATTGAAGTATCATGTAATAATATTCCGCCAATGGATATCTTAACTGCAACTGATAATTGCGGTCCAGTTAGCGTAGTTCCAGATGAAGAAATAATTAATGGTGATTGTCAAGGTAATTATTTGATTGTAAGAACTTGGACAGTAACTGATGGAGTTAATCCACCTGTTGAGTTAACTCAGCTGATTACTGTTGTTGACAATCAAGGACCTCAATTGAATTCAACAGTTGATGCTGTTTTAAATGTTACTTGTGATGAAATTCCTCAACCAATTGAACCATCGTTTATCGACAATTGTTCTGGTGTATTATCAGTTACTTTTAATGAAACACAATCTGATGTTATCAACAACCAATATTCTATAACAAGAACTTGGGTAGCAAAAGATAATTGCGGAAACGATTCTGAAATAATTGAACAAGTAATTAATGTTGAAGTTTCGGCAGAAACAATTGGAACGGAAAATAGAGAAATTTGTAATGCTGCTGAGTTTGATACTATTAATTTATCATTAGTTTTACCAAACGGTACTCCTTCTGGTGGAACATGGATTAATGTTAATAACGCGGGTGGTTTAAATGGAGTAATCTTTAGCGCATTTAATAATGGAAATAAAGTTCCTGTTGGAGATTATACATTTAGTTATGTTTTTGATGATGGTACAGATTGTCCAAGTCAAATTGATGTAATTGTAAATGTTAATGATGATTGTTTACCGTTAGACTGTGAAACAGTTTTTGTACATAATGCGTTTACACCTAATGGAGATGGAGTTAATGAACACTTCCAAATTGATAACATCAACCAAGAATGTCACTTACCAAATAGAGTTGAAATATACAACCGTTGGGGTGTGTTAGTCTATGAAGCTGATAATTATGATAATAATACCAAAAAATTTGTTGGTATTTCTGAAGGAAGAGTAACTGTTGATAAAAATGCTGAGTTACCTACTGGAACTTATTTTTACATTATTCAATATAATGATGGTAATGGAAAAGTAATTTCGGAATCAAAATACTTATATTTAACACGATAAACCTACTAACAACTCGAGGATATCTTATCCTCGAGTTAAAAAAAGAAAAATATGAAAACAAAATTTTTAATTTTCGCTTTGTCGTTAGTGTGTTATACAAGTTTTGCTCAGCAAGACGCACAGTACACCCAATACATGTATAATACAATTAACATCAATCCTGCTTATGCTGGATCTAGAGGAGTAATGAGTATATTTGGACTTCATCGAACCCAATGGGTTGGTCTAGAAGGAGCACCAACAACAAATGCTTTTTCTATTAATACACCAATAAATAATAGTAATATCGGACTAGGTGTTTCTGTTGTTAATGATCGAATAGGTCCAACTTCAGATAATACTATCTCTGCTGATTTATCATATACAATTCAAACTTCAGAAACTTATAAATTATCATTTGGTATAAAAGCATCAGGAAACTTTTTCAATCTAGATGTAAATAAATTAAACCCAGCCGATCCAAACGATGATAATTTACAAGCCTTCAATAATGAATTTTCACCAAATTTTGGAGCTGGAGTTTATTTACACTCTGACAAATTATATTTAGGATTGTCTGTACCAAATTTTATGCAAGATAAAAAATACAATGATAATGAGTATGTAGTATTTCAAGAAAGAATGAATTTTTATATTATTGGAGGATATGTATTTGATGTCTCTCCTACTGTAAAATTTAAACCTGCATTTTTAACAAAAGCTGTACAAGGTTCACCTCTTCAAGTTGACTTATCGGGTAATTTTTTATTCTTTGACAAGTTAATGTTAGGTGCTGCTTACAGATGGGATGCTGCTTTCAGTGGAATGGCTGGTTTCCAAATTTCTGATGGTTTATTCGTTGGTTATGGATATGATCGAGAAACTACAAATCTTAGAAATTTTAATTCAGGTTCACATGAAGTCTTCTTAAGATTTGAATTATTCAGTAAAGTTAATAAAATGGTATCACCTAGATTCTTCTAATACACTACAGTCATGAAAAATAAAATTATATATCTAGTAATCGCTGCAATAACCTCATTAAGCGGTTATTCACAAACTAAAGTCAAAGAATCTAGGGGCAATAAGAACTACGATCAATATGCTTATGTTGATGCTATAAAAACTTATGAGCGTTTATACGAAAAAGGATATAAATCCCCAGACATGCTTTTAAAAATTGGTAATTCATATTATTTTAATGCCGATTTAGAAAAAGCATCTAAATGGTATGATGAGTTATACACTACTAATCCTGAACAAGAAGCTGAGTTTTATTATCGCTTTTCTCAATCTCTTCGAGCAACAAAAAATTACAGTAAAGCAGATGAGATGATGAATAAATTCAATGCTAAAAGTGGTAATGACGCTAGAGCACAGCTTTTTGATAAAAACAGAAACTATCTTGCTGAAATTAAGAAAAATTCTGGAAGATATAAAATTGAAAATGCTGGAATAAACTCAAAATACTCTGATTATGGTCCGTCGTTTATGGACAAAAAAGTAGTATTTAGTTCTGCTAGAGATACCGGAAATTTCTCAAAAAGAATCCATACATGGACTGGGGAATATTTTACTAATTTATACAGTGCTGATTTAGCTGAAGATGGTTCTCTTGGGGAAGTTCAAAAATTTGGTAATAAACTTAATTCTAAATACCATGAAGCAACTCCTGTTTTTAGCAAAGACGGAAAAACAGTTTACTTTACAAGAAATAATTATCTAGACAAAAGAGGTTATGACGCATCAAAAGTAACTTTATTAAAAATTTACAAAGCTACAGTCGATGAAAAAGGAAAATGGATAAATGTAACTCCACTACCATTCAATGGTGATAGCTACCAAACCGCTCATCCTGCTTTAAGTCCTGATGGCAAAACAATGTATTTTGCATCAGACATGCCTGGTACTTTTGGAAAATCAGATATCTATAAAGTAACAATTAATGAAGATGGTAGTTTTGGAACACCAGTGAATTTGGGTAAAACAATTAACACAGAAGGAAGAGAAACATATCCATTTGTCAATAATAAAAATGAACTATTCTTTTCATCAGATGCACATCCTGGACTTGGTGGATTAGATATTTTTGCAACTCAAATTCCTGAAGATGGTATCTTCAAAAAAATTGTAAATATTGGTGAGGAAGCAAATAGCTCTAAAGATGACTTCGCTTATATCATTAACTCAGAAACTAAAAGAGGATTTTTAAGTTCAAACCGTGATGGTGGAGATGGAAATGATGATATCTATAAATTTCTTGAAACTAGAGAATTATTTATTGAGCAAGCAATTTTTGGAATTGTAACTGATGCTGCTTCAAAAGAAGTATTGCCAAATACAAAAATCACTCTACTTGATGAAAAGTTCAATAAAATAGCTGAAACTACTACTGATGAAAAAGGTTATTATGAGTTTTTGAAATTAGAACCTGGGACTAAGTATTATTTAAGAACAGAAAAAACTGAATACGACACAAAAGAAGTACCAGTAATAACAGGAAAAGAAGAAGGAAAAACTGAAGTCAATATAGAAATTGAAAAAACTGTTAAACCTGTACAAGTTGGCGATGACTTAGCAAAAGCTTTTGGAATAAAATTAATCTATTTTGACTTAGATAAATCAAATATTCGTCCTGATGCTGAAATTGAATTAGCCAAAATATTGGATGTTATGGAACAATATCCATCAATGAAAATTGATGTTCGTTCTCATACCGATTGTAGACAAACTGCAAAATACAATATGGCTTTATCAGACAGAAGAGCAAAATCAACAATGGCTTGGCTAGTTAGTAAAGGAATTGATAAATCTAGATTAACAGGAAAAGGTTATGGCGAGTCAAGATTGGTAAACGATTGTGGCTGTGAACCAACAAACGTAACAAACTGTACCGAAGAGCAACATCAAGCTAACAGAAGAAGTGAGTTTATAATTACAGCTCTGTAATTACTATTATATTCAAAAAAAAGCACTCATAATTGAGTGCTTTTTTTGTTATATAAATCATTCTTAAATCAATACCATTTTCTTTTTTTGAAATAAACAATCATCCCAATCAATAAAATGAACATAAATCCAAGAATATAAAAATAACCATATTTCCAATGTAACTCAGGCATATTGTCAAAATTCATTCCATAAACTCCAACAATGAATGTGAGAGGCATAAAGAAAACAGAAACTACTGTTAAAGTTTTCATTACTTCATTCAACTTTTGATTTTGTGAAGAAAAATAAAAATTAGATGCACTGTCAAGCGAAATTAAATCATACTCAATTTGCTCCAATAATTCCAAACATTTTTGATGTAATCGAGAGAAAAAACTATAATTCTCGTGCTCAATAGCATTAAAAACATTATCATCTTTGATACTTTTTATTGAATACAATGAATCACGAAGCGGAATAATTGAACGTTTTAAAAAATTAAAATTGTCCCTATGATGCTCTATTTGCTCTAATACTTGTGGTTTTGTGCTTGACTTTGATAAATTGATTAGTTCTTCCACTCTGTCTTCCTCATTCTCGATTGTTATGTAGAAATTTTCAATTATTGCATCAAGCAATAAATACAAAAGGTAGTCTGCTTTTTTATCTCTAACAATACCTGAGTGTGTTCTAATTCGTTCTCGAATATGCGTAAAAAAATCACTTCTCTTTTCCTGAAAAGAAACTAATACACCATCTTTTAGTAAAAAACTAATTTGCTCAACACCTATATTATCAGTATTTTCAATTGGTAACAACGATTTAATATTAAAAAACAAAACATCATGATATTCATCTAGTTTAGTTCTTTTTGTTGTGTTCAAAATATCACCTAATGTAAATTGATCAATATTAAAATATTCACCTAAAGATTTAATGAGCTCTATATCATTTAATCCATGTATGTTCAACCAATTTACTTTCAAAGTTTCCAAACAATATTGCATTTGTGAAACTTCAAATTCAGCATATTCGGTTAAATCATCGGTATCATAAACAAACAACTGCATTTCTGACTTTACTTGTTTATGAATTCCCGTATATTCCAAAATTGTTGGCTTAACTTTTCTGCCTTTTTTATATTTAATTTTTCTCACGAACTCTAATTTTGTTTAAAATTAAGAATATTTATTTTTTTCAAAGTAATTTTACCAAAAATCATTTTATGCAAACACTTATCATCAACATAAAAGAATTATTGCAAGTTAGAGAAAATAATATTGACAAAGTTTCAGGCGATGAAATGGCTATTTTACCAACACTAAAAAATGCTTTTGTTTTATTGGAAAATGATATGATAAAAGATTTTGGCACAATGGATAACTGTCCAAAAATAAACGCTGATATTACTATTGATGCCTCTGGAAAAATTGTTTTACCATCTTGGTGCGATAGTCATACACACATTGTCTATGCTGGAAATCGGGAACAAGAATTTGTGGACAGAATAAATGGATTATCATACGAAGAAATTGCCAATCGTGGTGGTGGAATTTTAAATTCTGCAAAAAAGCTAAATAAAACTTCTGAAGAAGAAATTTATAACCAATCCAAAAAACGCTTGGAAGAAGTCATTAGTCAAGGAACTGGAGCTGTTGAAATTAAATCGGGCTATGGTTTAACGATAGAAGGCGAACTAAAAATGCTTCGTGTCATCAAAAAATTAGCCCAAAATTATCCAATTACTATAAAATCAACTTTTCTTGGTGCACATGCTTTTCCGAAGGAATATAAAGAAAATCATTCGGGTTACATCGATTTAATCATTGATGAAATGCTTCCAAAAATAGCTGAAGAAAAATTGGCTGATTTTATAGATGCTTTCCTAGAAACAGGATACTTTTCGGTAGAAGAAACCGAAAGAATTATGGAAGCCGGAAAAAAATATGGTTTAATTTCAAAAATTCATGTCAATCAATTTACCGCAATCAACGGAATTGAAGCCTGTGTAAAACATGATGCGCTTTCGGTTGATCATCTTGAAATTGTAACCGATGAAGACATTGAAGCATTGAAAAACAGTAAAACCATTGCTGTTGCTTTACCAAGTTGTTCCTATTTCATCAGCATACCATATACACCAGCAAGAAAAATACTAAATGCAGGATTACCATTGGCTTTAGCATCTGATTTTAACCCTGGAACAACACCATCGGGAAATATGAATTTTGTGGTGGCAACGGCTTGTATTAAAATGAAAATGACACCAGAAGAAGCCATAAATGCGGCTACGATAAACGGAGCTTATGCCATGGATATTTCTAAAACACATGGAAGCATTTCCAAAGGAAAAAAAGCCAATTTGATTATTACAAAACCATTAAATTCATTTTATGAAATACCCTATTGTTTTGGTAGTAATTTAATTGAAAGTGTTATACTAAATGGAAAAGTTATTACATAAAAAAATCCCGACAAGTCGGGATTTTTTTAAATTATTTTTATTTAGTTATCTTAAACTAAAACTACTTTTTGATATCAGTTCTTCTTTGTCAAATACATTTACAAAATAAGTTCCTTTAGCAAAATCTTTTCCTTTAAGTTGCTCTGTTACATCTACTGTTTTATTTTCATATTTAACTGTAGAGGTGAAACTATAGGTTAAAGATGTGTCTCCAAAAGTAATTGTTGCTTTATCACCCAAAACATTATTTTTAGCGTCTATAACCTGAACATAATAAACTTTATCGCCAGATTTAGCAATTTTATTTTCGGCTATTGTAAATTTTATTTGTAAAACATCTGCTCTACTTGCTTTATCGGTTTCTATTTGTTTTCCTGAACTTCTTAGTTTGTAGGCCGCAGTTTTTAAATTAGTTATACTAAGCTTTTGACCTTTTTCAACAGTTTTAGCTAATTCTTCATTTTGACCAACTAATACCTGATTGTATTTTTTTGAGTCTTCCAAAACTACTTTAGTGCTGTCCAAATTAGTTGTTAATTCTTGATTTTTAACTTTTAGAACAGCAACTTCTTCCATTAAGTTTTTCATTTTTACCTCAAGAGCATTGTACTGTTGTTTAAACCTTGACAATGAAGCTACATCTCCTTTAGATTTTTTTAATTCTTCCATCAATTTGACAACTTTATCTCGCTCTTCAATTAATTCATCAGACATAGAAGTGTTTTCAGCAATAGCTTGGTCATATGAAGATTTTAATGCTGCTAAATCTTTTAAAACAGCCTCTTTATCAGACTTAGTTGTTGTAACAACGGTTTGCAATTCTTTAGCATCAGATGTTAACTTAAAGATATAAATCAAACTACCAATCAATAAAACTGCTAATATTGCAATAATTGATTTCAATTTTGAGTTACTGTTTTGATTCTCCATAATTTTTAATTTAAATTAGATAAACAAATGTAATAATATTTAATATACTAACGCAGGATAGATAATTATATTATATTTTTGGGAAAAATTTAACGTCTAAAAATGGATAATTTAATTCCTTTTTCAATTTCCGATTTGGCAAAAGTTACTAATCACAGAAGTGGTGAAGTAAAATTTGGAGAAAAAATGCTTACCGTTCCAAAAGGCGAAAATTGCATTGAGTTTTTAAAAAAATGCGAGGCAAAATATGTACTTATTGGAATTCCTGAAGATGTTGGCGTTAGAGCAAATTATGGTCGTCCAGGAGCAGCATCGGCTTGGGAAAGCACTATAAAAAGCATTGCAAATATTCAGCACAATCGCTTTTGTAAAGGAAGTCAAATTATAGTTCTTGGCACTTTGGACTTTAAAAATCAAATGGATGAAGCTAAAAATTTAGATTTCAATGCTACCAATGACCGAAAAAAACTAAGCGAATTAGTCAATCAAATCGATAAAGAAGTCGTTCATACCATTACTTCTATCGTAAAAACAGGAAAAATTCCAATCATTATTGGCGGCGGACACAACAATGCCTACGGAAATATAAAAGGAACAGCACTTGCTCATGGAAAACCTATCAATGCCGTGAATTTTGATGCTCATTCCGATTTTAGAATTTTGGAAGGAAGACACAGCGGAAACGGATTTTCGTATGCATTTGAAGAAGGTTTTTTGAAAAAATATTTCATTTTTGGTTTACACGAAAATTATACGTCAAAAAATGTTCTTGATATTCTTAAGAAAATGGAAGATCGAGTTACATACAATACGTATGACGAAATTAAAGTTCGCCAACAAAAAAACTTCCAACAAGAACTCAACACGGCTTTAGATTTTATTAAAAACGACGCTTTTGGTATTGAAATCGATTTAGATTCATTGCCAAATATTGCCAGTAGCGCAATGACTTTAAGCGGATTTTCTATTGAAGAAGTACGCCAGTTTGTTTACTTTTTTGGCAAACATAAAAATGCAAGTTATCTTCATATATGTGAAGGCGCGCCAGAACTTGGTGAAGAAAAAAACAATCATCTTATTGGAAAACTGATTGGTTATCTTGTGACGGATTTTATCAAATCTAGAAAAGACATTATTTAATCTGCTGAAATCTATTCATTTTAAAAAACCTATCTTTGCCCCAACTTACAAAAAATAGTAAGTAATATTTATGTTATTCGAAGATTTATCATTGTCCAAAAGTATTCAAAGAGCCGTTTTTGAAGAAGGATATACTAGCCCAACACCAATTCAAGAAAAAGCTATTCCATTTATTTTAGCTGGAAAAGACTTGGTTGGTTGCGCACAAACTGGAACCGGAAAAACGGCAGCCTTTGCCATTCCTATTATTCACAACCTTCACCGAATGGTGGGTTCATCAAAAAAAACTAAAGAAATTCGTTGTCTAGTAGTAACACCAACTCGCGAACTTGCAGTTCAAATTGGTGAAAGCTTCGATACGTATGGAAAATATACTAATTTGAGACAACTAACCATTTTTGGTGGCGTTTCTCAAGTGCCGCAAGTTGACCAACTAAAAAAAGGTGTTGATATTTTAATTGCAACACCAGGAAGATTATTGGATTTGCACAAACAAGGCTTTGTTAATTTTGATAGCCTTCACTACTTAGTTTTAGACGAATCGGATTTGATGCTCGACATGGGTTTTATCAATGATGTTAGAAAAATCGTCAAATTGGTTCCAACTAATAGACAAACACTTTTGTTTTCGGCAACAATGCCAATGGCAATTCGTGAATTGGCTGATAGTTTTTTAACAAAACCCGAATATGTTTCGGTTACGCCAGTTTCTTCTACCGCCGAAATCATTCAACAGCAAGTTTATTTTGTTGACAAATCAGATAAACGCGGTTTGTTATATCATTTGATTAGAAATGAAAATCTGAGTAATGTTTTGGTTTTTGTTAGAACCAAACACGGTGCTGATAACGTAGTTAAAGCTTTGAAAAAGCAAGGTGTAAATGCCGAAGCTATTCATGGCGATAAATCGCAAACGGCGCGTCAACGAGTTTTAGACAGTTTTAAAAATAAAGAAATTACCGTTTTAGTTGCTACCGATATTGCCGCTCGAGGCATTGACATCGAAAGTTTACCTTACGTTATCAATTTTGATTTGCCTAATATTCCAGAAACCTATGTTCACCGAATAGGAAGAACTGGTCGAGCTGGAAACGGTGGAATATCAATTTCATTCTGCGGAAAAGACGAAGAAGTTTACTGGAAAGACATTCAAAAACTGATTAAAGTAAACGTAAAAACGATAAAAGATCATCCGTTTCCTTGGAAAGAGACTGTTCCAAATCCAGATGCAAAACCTGATTTGAGAAACAAAAAGAAACAAAACGGAAAGAACAACTCAAGAAAATCGGAAGCTTCAAAGAAAAACAAAAAACGCTGGTATTAATCAGCGTTTTCTTTTTTAATCTTAACAATACGTTTTAAATATTTTTGTTTTTTGCATTTTTACGTTCACTTTTTCTTACACCTCCAGCCATTTCATACTCTGAACTATTTTTTCCATATTTAGTTGCAACTCCAGTAAGAATTCTTTCGTTCCAATCTTTTAACACATCTATTTGAGCAATACAATCATTATACAAACCATCAATAGTACTTAATGCAGTATTGTATACCTGCAATTTTGTTTCTAATGAAGTAACCTCAGCTTCATATTTTGGAACTTCAATTCCGTTACCTAAATCCAAAAGTGGATCAATACTTTTTACTGCCGCTAATCTTTTCTTACCTTTTTCAAGGTCTAACACTCTTCCTAATTTTCTACGTGCCATGATTTCTAATTTTTTACTAGTTAAACATTATTTTAATTAGTAAAAAATTTACAAATCATATACCAAAAGAAACAAAAATTAAAAATTTATCAAATATTTAACACTTAAAAACAATATTTAATAAAACATAAAAACAACTTAAATGATTATTAAAAACACTTAAACGAAAATAATAAATGAATAAACTATTTTAAATTTATAATAAGCAATTATAAATTTTGTTAAAGCAAAACTAAAAAAGGTATAAGCAAATACTATAATTGAGAAAGTATATTTTAGTTTGCATTAAGCAATTATAGATTATGTTAAAATAAAACTAAAAACACTATAAGAATAATCTATAATTGAGAAAGTATATTTTAGTTAACAAAAAAACAATTATTGTTTTTTATCAAGCAATTCTTTGAGCTGTTTAATCATTTCTATTTGATTTGAAATAATAGTTTCTTTATCTTTAATACGCAATTCATACTGTTCAATAAGTTTTTCAGATTGATGAATATTTTGAGTTTCTGCAAAATAACCTGTGGCTTTTGCTTTTTATTACTCTTTTACTCATTTTCCTTCTCTCAAACCCACACTATTACCGGTGTAGTTTCGGATAGTATCAATAATCCAACAGAAAGAATAACTCTTCTTATGCTTGTACAACATAAAACTAATTCTACACTAAGGTAGAGCTTGTTAAATTATTGTTAAAAATATATAAAAATTTTGAAAAGCTATTTTTTTTTTTTTTTTTCACTTTTACAATGGTTAACCAAACAAATATTTTTAACTTTAAATTTTAAAACAAAATGAAAAAATTATTTTTTAGTGCTGTAGCACTAGTAGCTTTTAGCAGTGTTTCGATGGCGAATACTATTGAGATTGATGAGAAAAAAGTAATGGATGATCCAAAAACTGATTTTTGCTCTAATGTTGCAGCTGATGTTATGATTTCTGTGGATCCAGGATGTAATCTTCCAGATGCTACTTATAATGCTATGTACCAAGATGCATTAAATCTATGTTTAAAGAATACAACTCTAATAAAACATTAATATTATTCTTACTGTCCAAAGAAAAGATATAAATATTTTTTTGGACAGTATTTTTATTTATAAAAACATGAAGTTTAAAATTTTAACATTCATATTACTTGTAAATGTAGCTTATTTAAGTGGGCAGAAATCAGGTAATGTAACATACATTATAAAACCAATTGCTTTCGAAGTTAAAGAAGATGCTAAGCAAAAAGAAATAGTTAATGAAATTATAAAAAATGCTGAAAAACAAAAATTCATTTTAGAGTTTAATTCACATCAATCTGCATTCTATTATATGGAAGATTTAAGTAATCAAGAATTAAAAGAAGATCTAATCTACCAATTGGCAGCAAAGAGGTTTACAAGTGATTTTCATTACTATCTAAACAGTAATGAAAATAAAGAATTTTTTCTAAAAAATGATGGTTATACTATCGAAAACACTTATTTAAAAAAGGATTGGAAAATCACAACCGAAACAAAGACAATCGACAATTATCTTTGCTACAAAGCAATATATGAGTATGACTATTTAGCAAGAGATAAAAAAATAAAAACAAGAATAATTACAGCTTGGTTTGCACCAAATTTACCATTTTCTTATGGTCCAAAAAATTATAATGGATTACCTGGTTTGATATTAGAACTGCAAGATTGGGATACAACCTTTCTAGCAACCAAAATTGAACTTTTTGATAAAGAGATAAAAATAGATTTCCCAAAAGGAAAAACAATAACTCAAGAAGAATATGAACGTAAAGTATTGTCAGGAAATTAAATGCAAAAAATACTTCTATTTCTTCTTTTCTCTACATTTTCCTTCTCTCAAACCCACACTATTACTGGTGTGGTTTCTGATTCTTTAAACAATCCGTTAGAAAGTGCCAATATTATTGCTTTGCCTAAGAGCGAAAATGCACAATTAAAATTTGCTATTGCTGATAACAAAGAAAAATATCGGTTGAAATTAGTATTTATTATTTTGTTTAAACATTAAACCAATCACTATTATTCTCGTTAAATTTATGTTAATAATTTCTAAAAATGTGAAAAAATCTTTTTTTTTTTTTTTCAATTTTACATTGGTTAACCAAGAAATTATTTATAAATTTAAAAATTAGAAAAAATGAAAAAATTATTTTTTAGTGCAGTAGCACTAGTAGCGTTTAGTAGTGTTAGTATTGCAAATACTATTGACCTAGAAGAAATTGAAGTAACACCAACGTGTGCAACTCAAGCTGCAATGGATACGGATAACTACGAACAAGCTTATGGGTGCTTGTCATCTGAGGTAAGAGCGTTTATCTATCAAGCTTACTTAAACTATTGCAGATCATTAACTAAAACAGTTCGCTTAATTGAAGGATAAAAGAACAACCATCAACAATCAATAATTGATTGCTGATGGTTTAATATTTTAAAATTATGAATAAAATAATCATTTCATTTTTGACTTTTATGAGCCTCAATTCATTTGCTCAACAAAAAAATGAAAGCAAAAATGATATTTTTAAAGTAATATATAAATCTAGTTTATATAAGGATTCCGAGAGCGTAAAAGACTCTAAATTAAGAGATAAAATTACTCAATATCAAGAGTCATTTGAATTTGAGTTGTTTTTTGATAAAACCAAAAGTATTTACAGACTAGTTGACAATATTAATCTTGATGACCAAAGTATAGAATACCAAATAACCCGAGGACTTTCAAATGAATTATATTATAAAGATTTACTAAAAAAGGAGAAGATTAAACAAACCACTTCTTTGGATGAATTATTTAATGTTGTAAAATCATTTGAGCAATACAAATGGGTTGTTAGTAGTGAAACAAAAGTTATTGACGGATATACTTGTTACAAAGCTACTTGCCATTATGAAGAATATGACGATAATAGGAAAATGAGTTTAAGTTTTAATCCTGTAGTTTGGTTTGCTCCATCATTACCTTATAGTTTTGGACCTATGGGTCTTGACGGATTACCAGGTTTAGTGCTTGAGGGGACTTTTAATGGTAGAGTTTATTTTTATGCAACGAGTATTGACTTAAATGATAAAACTTTAACGAAAATAGAAAGACCAGTACATGGTAAATATGTTACTGAAGAAGATTTCAGAAAAGTACTCGCAGAAAATTATAAAAAAATGAATGAAATGAGATAAAAATTACTGTAGTGATTAAATTATATTTCTTCCTTCTCATTTCTACTCTTTCCTTCTCCCAAACCCACACTATCACTGGTGTGGTTTCTGATTCTTTAAACAATCCTTTAGAAAGTGCTAATATCATTGCCTTGCCCAAGAGCGAAAATGCACAACTCAAATTTGCTATTGCTGATAACAAAGGTCGATACAAGTTAGAGTTAGAGAAAAACGTGAAGTATGAAGTAACGGCTTCTTATATTGGCTTTAATGAGCAAGTGTTACTTATTGAGCCAAATTCTACAGTTTTAACCCATAATTTCAAACTAAAAGCAACAGGTCAACAACTCAAAGAAATCATAATCAAGCACGAGTATAAACCAATCATTATTAAAAAAGATACGCTTACCTATGACGTAAAATCATTTGCTAACGGTAACGAAAGGAAGATGAAAGAAGTACTTGAAAAGCTTCCTGGAGTTGAAGTAGATAAAAAAGGAAATGTTACCGTTCAAGGAAAAAAAGTAACTAAAATGCTTGTGGAAGGTAAATCATTCTTTGGTGGCGGAAGCAAGCTTGCCGTAGAAAATATTCCTGCTGATGCGCTAGACAAAATAGAAGTCATTGATCATTTTAACGAAGTAGGTTTTATGAAACAAGTGTCCGACAGTGAAGACCTTGCGATGAACGTAAAACTAAAAGAAGACAAAAAGAAATTCATCTTTGGCGATATTGAAGCTGGCGTTGGCGTGGCAAACGATACTGGTTATCATTTGCTACATTCAGGTTTGTTTTATTATTCGCCAAAAACCAATCTGAGTTTCATTGGCGATAGCAACAACATTGGTCGAAGCACATTCACGTTTGAAGATTTAATGCGTTTTGATGGTGGTGTGAGTAGTTTTCTTTCGGGTAGAAAATCGTTTACTAATTTGTATTCGTTTACTAATGACAATACCGATGTAGTGGAAAACAAATCTCAGTTTGGCGCACTCAATTTTAGTATTGATGCTTCGCCCAAGTTAGCCATTTCGGGTTATTCTATTTTTTCTAAAGTGTTTATGGCATCCAAATCAGAAAGCAACAATGAATACCTTCAAAATAGTACAGTTGCTTTTGAAAATCAAACTCAAAACAATGATAATCGTTCGGTTTTAGGAATTGGTAATGTCAAGTTAGATTACAATCCTAACAAAAAAGAAAAATGGTACTACAACGCCCAATATCAATCGAGTACCAATGATATGGACAACGTGATTAACTCGATTACCAATATTAACTCGAATACTTTTGAGACAATTAGTAAAGCCGACAACGTTTCTATAAAACAATATGTCGAATGGCACAAACAATACAAAAACAGTAATCATACCACAACATTTGTAGTCAATCAAGCGTATGAAAACAATAGACCTTCAAAACTTTGGTTGACTGATCAACCGTTTTTAGCAGGATTAATTCCGTTGCAAAGCGATACTGATTATACCATAGAACAAATCAAAAAAGTAAAAAACAACAGCGTTGATGCGTTATTTAAACATTATTGGATTATCAATAATTTTAATCATATGTATTCGGTTATTGGAAATAATTATGGCTATTCTAATTTGTTAACCTCAGAAAAACAATTATTAACCGATGGTACAATTAATGATTTTGCTTCCGCAGGATTTGGAAACAATAGCATTTATAATTTAAATGATGCTTATGTTGGTGTAGAATACAAATTCAAAATTGGTAAATGGACGAACAAACCGGGTTTGTACTTACATCAATATGATCTAAAAACCAATCAGTTGGATGGTAATTATTCGTTGTCAAAAACACTTTTGCAACCTCAATGGAATAGTGATTTTGAATTCAATAAATCGGAAAATCTAAATTTTACCTATCGATTAGTAAATGACTTTCCCGAAGTTAGTCAATTGGCAAATAGATTTAGTTTACAAAGTTACAACTCGGTTTTCAAAGGAAATGCACTTTTAGAAAACGAAAGATACCATTCGGCAAGCTTGCGTTATTCCAAAATGAATATGTATCGTGGCATAATAGTTACTGCCAACGCAAGTATGAACAAGAAAGTAAAAACTACTAGAAACGTCATAGAACTTGACGGAATTAATCAATTCAACACACCAATACTAACAGATAATCCAGAAACAAATTATCGTTTTTTTGGTTCCATAAGTAAAAAAATATACCGATTTTCATTAAAATTTGATAGTAATTTGAGCTGGTTCAATTACATTCAAGAATTAAACTCCGTGACAACAACCAACAATAGAAACAGTCAAGATTTAGGAATTTCAATAAAAACCGCTTACAAAAAATGGCCCGATTTTAGTATTGGTTACACCAAAGGTTTTAGTCAATTTTCGGGTTTAACCAAATCCAACTTTGAAACAGAAGGCATCAATGCCGATTTTGAAATCAGTATCTTAAAAAATTGGATTTATAAAATAGATTATTACAATCTAAAAAATTCAGACAACAGCAACCAAAGTAACTTTTTTGAAGTGGCTAATACTTCGTTACGATATCAAAAAAAGAACAGTCCTTTTGGTTTTGAATTATCCATCAATAATTTATTTGATATAAAAGCCAAGAACGATTTTTCATTCTCCGATTTTGTAATTAGTCAGCGAAGCACCTTTGTTTTACCGCGAATAGCTTTGTTTTCTATTAGTTATAAACTATAAAAAAACGCTGGTATTAATCAGCGTTTTCTTTTTTAATAATTTGATTAGAAATTATTTGATACAGTTTTGTTGGCTCAAATGGTTTTATTAAAATATCGTTCATTCCAGCAGCAATTGCTTCTTCAGAAACTTCTTGTTTATCAAATGCCGTTAAAGCTATTACAGGTATTTGAATTCCTTTTTCTCTAATTTTTCTAGTAGTATCAAAACCATTAATCAAAGGCATATTAATATCCATCAAAATTAAATCAAAATGTTCTCTTTCTAAGGCAACCAAAGCGGCATAGCCATCATCAACAATCGTACAATTCAAATTGCTATTTTGAATTATCTTTTTGGTTACCATTTGATTGATTTTATTATCCTCAACAACTAATATGTTGTAAACATAGTTTGAAGATAAATCAACTTCTATATTATTAATTATCTCTCTGGATTTTTCTTCATTAAATTCAAAACCGATAGTAAAACTAAATGTTGTTCCTACATTTTCTTGGCTTTCTAAATGAATCTCACTTTTGAATAGTTCTATCAAACTAGTAACGATTGATAGTCCGAGTCCTGTACCTTGATAGTCTTCTTCTCGTCTTTCAATTTGAACAAATTTGTCAAAAATTTTACCTTGATGTTCTTTTGGAATACCTATACCCATTGTCTTTTACCTTAAATTCAATGTTGTAAATTGTATCGCTAACATTTTTCAAATCGGCCGAAATAATTACTTCGCCATTTTTAGTAAATTTTAATGCGTTACTAACCAAATTCATAATAATTTGAGACAATCTTAGTTTATCTCCAATTAAAAATTCAGGAATTTCAGTATCGATTTCAACGATAAGTTTGTTATTATTTTTATCCGCAATATATTCAACTGAATTACAAATAGTATTGATTTCATCAGATAGGTTAAAAATCAAACTTTCCAGAACGATTTTCTTTTCTTCGATTTTATTAATCTGAAGAATATCGTTTACTAATGATAATAAATATTTAGCAGAAAATTTTAGTGATTTTAGATGCGGACTGTTATTTAATTCTTTGTGTTCGTCCAAAATAATATTGGTAATTCCAATTACACCATATAAAGGAGTTCGCAATTCGTGGGTAATTGTAGAAACAAATTGCGATTTTAGTAACGAAGCTTCTTCTGCTTTTTCTTTGGCTATTTTTAATTCCTCGTAGGCTTTTTTTAATTCCTCGTTGGCTTGTTCTCTAAATTTAATGTTTTTATATAATGTTAATAACAATAGTAATAATATTATAATTCCTATGATAAAAAGGATTACCACTAATTTAGAGTCTCGAGCTACTTTTTGGTTTTTAAAATTTTCTTGTTCTATTCTTTCTAATTGAATTTTATGCTCATCTAATTCAATTTGCAACACTCCTTTTTTCAGGCTATCAACTTTCTCTTCAGAAAAAATAATGTTATTTATTGAATCGATCTTTGCTTGATAAATATCCTTCTTTACTAATTCATTTTTTTGTTTATAATGCTTAGACAAATTTTCATAAACATTAACCAAATAAGAAATGTAGTTATTTTTTTTAGCCAAATTCATTGCTTTAAAATAATTACTTTCAGCTAAATCATTTTCTTTTTTAGAAGAAGCTTGAAGTCCTAATAAGATATACAATGAGATTTTAGCATCATCACTTCCTTTTCTTAAAATAGTATTTTTAATTGGACTTATTTGTTTTTCACCTTGAACTATACTATCTATGGAAAAATAAGCACTCGCAAGATTTAATTTAGTATAAATTATTTGAGAAGAATCTTTTACTTTTTCTGCAAATCTCAAAGCCTTTTTATAATAGCCAATTCCTTTTTTTACATCTATCTCGTTGAAATAATAAACGCTTCCTAAATTACTATAAATCCAGTTATTTAGTGTATCGTTTTTTACTTCTGATGCATATCGTAAGGCTTTATGATAAAACTCAATTGCTTTTTGTGTCTCTTGACATTCATCATAAATCACTCCTATAGTATTATATGATTGTGCAATTAAAAGATTATCATTAATAGCAAAAGAATTGATTAAAGCATATTTTGAGTACTCAAGTGCTTTTGTATAATCTGTGTTATTAAATTCAATTACAGATTTTTGTATATCCTTTTTAATTTGATTCTTTTCATTTTTAAAATCACTTTGGGCAAAAGTGGTATAAAAAGACTGTAATAAAAAAACTAAAAAGAATATATTTTTAAAATTATTCATTGGCTAGACTAAAAGACAAATATATATACTTTACAAAAAAAAATCCCGATAAAATCAGGATTTTGTTATAATAAATGTTAATTTCTGATTAACTTTCTATACTTAATTCGTTTTGGTGTTGCATCAACTCCAAGACGTTTCTTTTTATTTTCTTCATATTCAGAAAAACTTCCTTCGAAGAAATATACTTCTGAGTTTCCTTCAAATGCTAAAATGTGCGTACAAATTCTGTCTAAAAACCATCTGTCGTGACTGATTACAACAGCACATCCAGCAAAGTTTTCCAAACCTTCTTCCAATGCACGTAATGTATTAACATCTAAATCGTTAGTTGGCTCATCTAAAAGTAAAACATTACCTTCTTCTTTTAACGTCATTGCTAAATGCAAACGGTTTCTTTCTCCACCAGAAAGTGCTGAAACTTTTTTGTTTTGATCACTTCCGCCAAAATTAAAACGAGAAAGATAAGCTCTTGAATTTACTTGTCTTCCGCCCATCATAATTAATTCTTGTCCGTCGCAAAAGTTTTCCCAAATCGATTTATTTGGATCAATGTTCGAATGCGATTGGTCAACATAAGCAATCTTAACTGTTTCACCTACTTGAAATTCGCCTGCATCGGCTTTTTCTTCGCCCATAATCATTCGAAAAATAGTTGATTTTCCAGCACCATTTGGACCAATAATCCCAACAATTCCTGCTTGTGGCAACGTAAAATTCAAATTATCATACAATAATTTTTCCCCAAATGCTTTTGCAACACCTTTAGCTTCAATTACATTTGTTCCTAATCTTGGACCATTTGGAATATAGATTTCTAATTTTTCGTCTAATTCTTTTTGGTCTTCATTTAAGAGTTTATCATAGTTCTGTAAACGAGCTTTTTGCTTGGTTTGTCTTCCTTTTGCACCTTGACGAACCCATTCTAATTCTCGTTCCAAAGTTTTTCTACGCTTAGAAGCTACTTTTTCTTCTTGTTCCATTCGTTTTGATTTTTGGTCTAACCAAGAAGAATAGTTTCCTTTCCACGGAATACCTTCACCTCTATCCAATTCCAAAATCCATCCAGCAACATTATCTAAGAAATATCTATCGTGCGTTACTGCAATTACAGTTCCAGCATATTGTGCTAAATGTTGCTCTAACCAAAGTACGCTTTCTGCATCCAAGTGGTTTGTTGGCTCATCCAATAACAATACATCAGGTTGTTGTAATAATAAACGACAAAGTGCAACTCTACGTTTTTCTCCACCAGATAATACATTAATTGGCGTATCAGCATCTGGAGTTCGAAGCGCATCCATAGCAACTTCTAATTTATTATCGATTTCCCAAGCTCCAGCAGCATCAATTTTATCCTGCAAATCTGCTTGTCTGTCCATCAATTTCTGCATTTTATCTGCATCTTCATAAACTTCTGGCAAACCAAACATATCGTTGATTTGGTTGAATTCATCAAGAATAGCCATTGTTTCTGCAACACCTTCACGAACAATTTCGATTACGGTTTTGGTTTCGTCTAATTGTGGTTCTTGCTCTAAATATCCAACCGTGTAACCTGGTTGAAAAACAACATCACCTTGATAGTTTTTATCAACTCCAGCAATAATGCGAAGTAAAGATGATTTACCCGAACCGTTTAGACCTAAAATACCAATTTTTGCTCCATAGAAAAAGCTCAAATAGATATTCTTTAAAACTTGTTTGTCACTGCCTTGATAAGCTTTGCTTACCTTTTGCATTGAAAATATTACTTTTTTATCGTCTGACATTTTATATTAAATATTTGATATTAGATTTTAAATATTGATGTTCATTTTTAGATATTTAATATTGGATATCTAAAATTTAAAATTTCATTACACTCTTCCTTTTAACGAATTGAAAACCCATGCGTTAGCTAAAAAACCAACACCAACTGCGCCAAAACCCCAACCAGCAACATCTGCATAACGGTAAACACCTAAACCAATTAGAATTAAACCCATTACAATCATGATAAATGTAGCCCAAGCTAGTACTGTATTTTTATTCATTGCCATATTTTGTAGTAGTTTTAAATTAAAGCGAATGCAAAAATAGTGATTAGTGATTATCGAATAGTCATTAGTGAATAGTTTTTTATACTAATTTTGCAAATCAATACTAAAATTATGGCGATTGACCTTAAATTCCTCGACTATTTAGAAGATTTTTTAACCGAAAACCGAAAAGAACGATTTTTAGAAGTTTTGGCAAACAGAACCAATCATTTTACTATTGCCATGGAAGATGTTTATCAACTTCATAATACAAGTGCTGTGATGAGAAGTTGTGAGGTTTTTGGTATTCAGGAATTGAATGTTGTAGAACAAAAATTTGGAAAACGAATTGATACCGAAATTGCAATGGGTGCGCAAAAATGGGTTGATATCAATCGATTTGACAGTATGCAAAACTGCATTGATAACGTTAGAGCAAAAGGTTATCAAATCATTGCTACAACACCACATAACGACAGTTGTATGCTTCACGAGTTTGATATTACTAAACCAAGTGCGATTTTCTTTGGAACCGAAAAACAAGGTTTGTCTCAAGAAGTTATTGAGCAAGCCGATGGTTTCTTGAAAATTCCAATGGTTGGTTTTACCGAAAGTTTGAACATTTCGGTTTCGGCAGCGATAATTATTCAAGATATTACTTCTCGCCTACGCCAATCCAACATTAATTGGAAATTAAATGATGAGGAAATTTTAGAAAAACGATTAACTTGGACAAAAAATTCAATTAAAGATATCAAGCGAATCGAAGAACGATATTACGCTTCATTATAGTTTTTGACAAAAAAATCACTCTTTCACGTATTTCTCGTGCTTTTTAGTCAATACTTTGTATTGCTCATAACATTCGCTGATAGCATCCAAAATTTGCAAATCGTTAGCCGTTTGTACAAACGATTCTGAGTAGTTGCAACGTTGTAATATTTCGGCTATTTCTTTTTTATCAACACCAAGTAAAACGGATATCATTTCTCTATCAAACTTAGATTCTAAGAGTAATCGAACCGTATCGTCTTTTTTCATCTGCTTCAATTTCTTCAATTCCTTAGGTTTATTTCCAAAGAAATTATATAACATATCGGCTGGATTGAAAATCGAACCTAAAACTCTTGTAAAAGCATTTGGCGAACGTTCACCAGCTTCATAAGCTGTTGGTAAACCAGAAATACTGTAACGATAATTTTCCTTTTCAGGAATTAGCTTTGAATCGACTTCAAGATATCCTGTTAAGTTATATTTTTTTACGATAACTTCTTCTAATGCAATGGCTTTTTCGGTTAACTGAATTTTTGCATTCCCGTTTTTAATCCAATCGTTAGTTACGCGAACACGCAAAGATTGATAACCTAATAAAGTAATATGCAACGTATCGTTTACTTCTGCTTCAAGCTCAAAATAACCACGAGGATTTGTCACTGTTCCTTTTACTTTGTTAATATTAATAACATTAGCATTTGGAATTGGAAACAAAGTATTATCGTTAACAATTGTTCCAATTACCTTTTGAACATTACTATCTTCTTGAGCAGTGATGTTTGAAGAAATAAAAAGTAAAAATAAAAGTGTAAAATATTTCATAGTTGTTTTTGATGGTTTAAAAGTATGAAACTCTTTTAAGATATTTTATAGTTGCGCTGAGATTTAGAAGAAAATTAACAAAAAGAAGCTTATTTAAAAAGGGAAATCCAAATTTCAACAGTTCAGTATTAAAATTTGGATTTTATAAAAATTGTTATTTTAAAGAATTAACTTCTTCTTGGTCTTCTTGTTTTTGCTGCGTCAAAAGAACGACTTGCTGGTCTATCAGAACTTCCTTCTGAGGAACGTCTTGGCACTCTTTCTTCTCTTTGAGATGAACCTGGCTCTCTTCTTGAAGAACTTCTATCACTATTTCTGTCGCTTCTAAAACCGCCTTCTTTTCTTGGTCCAAAACCGCCTGATGATTTTCTTTCTCCACCAGAATTTCTGTCTCCTCTAAATCCGCCATCACGTCTTCCACCAGTACTTCTTCCGTTGTGGTCACGTCTTGAAGAACTTCCGCCATCGTTTTTAGAAATTTCTACGTTTATTCTTCTTCCGTTAAGATCAAATCCGTTTAGAATTGACATAACTTTATCGGTATGTTCGCCATCGGTATTAAAGAAAGAGAAACCTTCTTTTACATCAACTTTAAACACATCATCTCTGCCTAAATCCAATGTTTCTTTCAAGAAATCTTTCAATTGCATCCAATCGAAATCATCGCGAGCACCAATGTTTACAAAATAACGAACTGGATCGCCAGCTCTATTTTCTCTTGGTTCAGATGAACTTCTTTCTGATTTTTCACCAGATAAATCACGTTTTTTCTTGTAATAATTGATAAATCTATTGAACTCAACAGAAACCATTCTCTTGATCAATTCTTCTTTAGATAAATCTTGAAAAACTTCTTCTATTGCAGGCAAATAGCTATCTATTTCATGGTCAACTTCAGTGTCATGAATTTTATTTGCTAAATGCAACAATTGAATTTCGCAAATTTCCATTCCTGATGGAATAGTTTTTTCTTCAAATTTTTGTTGTATAATTCTTTCAATAGAAGAGATTTTACGCAACTCACTTTTGGTAACAATAACAATTGAAGTTCCTAATTTACCTGCGCGACCTGTTCTACCAGAACGGTGATTGTAGGTTTCAATTTCGTCTGGCAATTGATAGTTTACTACGTGAGTAATATTATCAACGTCAATACCACGAGCAGCAACATCGGTTGCAACCAACATTTGAATTTGACGTCCACGAAATGATTTCATTACACCATCACGTTGCGCTTGCGATAAATCACCGTGCAAAGCAGCAGCATTATATCCATCTTCAATTAATTTTTCTGCAACTGCTTGTGTATCACGTTTTGTTCTACAAAAAACTACTGAAAAAATATCTGGATTAGCATCGGCTAAACGTTTTAATGCTTCGTATCTGTCACGAGCATTTACTACGTAAAACTCGTGAGAAACTGTTTTTGAACCTGAATTTTTGCTTCCTACAGTAACTTCTGCAGGTTCGTGCATAAATCTCTTTGCAATTCTAGCTACTTCTGTAGGCATTGTTGCAGAGAATAACCACGTTCTTTTTTCATCTGGAGTATCGGATAATATCGATACAATGTCTTCATAAAAACCCATGTTCAACATCTCATCTGCTTCGTCAAGAATACAATAGTTGATGTTTTTGATGTTTACCAATCCACGATTAATCATGTCTTGCATTCTACCTGGAGTTGCCACAATGATTTGTGCTCCACGTTTTACTTCTCGGGCTTGTTCTGTAATGCTTGCACCACCATAAACTGCCACTGTATGTAAACCTTTTACATATTTTGAGTATTGTTTAATCTCGTTGGTGATTTGTAAGCATAGCTCACGCGTTGGTGATAAAATTAACGCTTGTGTACTTCTGTCTTCGGCATCGATTTTTTGAATTAGCGGAAAACCAAAAGCTGCTGTTTTCCCCGTTCCTGTTTGTGCTAAAGCGACTAAGTCTGTTTCTTGTTCCAATAAGACTGGAATGGCTTTTTCTTGTACTTCTGACGGATTCTCAAATCCTAGATCTTTGATCGCCAGCAGTAACGACTCATTCAGACCTAATTGTTCAAATTTATTCATATATTGTTTTAAAATTCGGTGCAAAGGTAGGTTTTAAAAACGATATAAACTAATTTGTCGTTTACTGAAAATCAATGTGTTATTATTTTTAACTTTACAATAACAATTAGAAAACCAGTTAGTAAGAAGTTATTTTTATTCAAAACATTACTTTTATTTAAGAAAATCTATTAACTTTTTTACAGCAATTCCACGATGACTGATGCTTGCTTTTTCTTCAATAGAAAGTTCAGCGAAGGTTTTTAAATATCCATCGGCAACAAAAATTGGATCATTACCAAAACCATTGTTTCCTATTTTTTCTTCAATAATTTTACCATTAATAATTCCGGTAAACAACTGCTGATTTCCTTTATAATTCAGGCAAATAACCGTTTTGAAATTGGCTTTTTTATTGATTTTATCTTTTAGATTTGATAATAATTTATCCATATTATTATCATCATTTTTAGGTTCGCCTGCATATCTTGCTGAAAAAACGCCTGGTTCGCCATTTAATGCATCGACTTCTAAACCCGAGTCGTCAGCAAAACAATCGTAACCATATTTTTGGGTAACATAATTGGCTTTCAAAATCGCATTTTCTTCGATAGTGTCTGCCGTTTCGGGAATTTCTTCAACACAACCAATTTCTTCCAAACTCAAAATTTGAATATCATTTGGAACCAAAATTTGAATTTCTCTAATTTTATTTTTGTTGTTGGAAGCAAAAACGAGTTTCATTTTTTTTTTCAAAATTAATAATTTAAATTAATCCATAATACTATTAACAAAAACGGCTTTCAAATTGAAAGCCGCTTTTTCTATTTATAAAACAATATTTACACCTAATTTAAAGTTTCTTCCTCGTGTGGAATAACCCGCATTTTCAACAAATTCTTCGTTAAAGATATTTGTTACTGTTCCAAAAACAGTTAGTCTATTTTGAATTAATTCATATTTTGCCAAAGCATTTAACAACTGATACGAACCCAATTGGATTGTATCCACAGCAAAAGTTGTTCCATTATAAAAAGCATCATTTCTAGCATTAAAATATTGGTAGTTTAGGTTAAACAAAGTTCTTTTGGTTGGTTGAAAATCAATACTTGCATTGGCTTTGTGCTTTGGAATTAATCTGTCCAACACTTTATCAACTTGTGTAAAAGTGTAATTTCCGTTTAAGCTAACTTTTTCGGTTAAAGCAACTGAAACCGTAGTTTCAACTCCTTTTGCTTTACTTTTTCCATCAACATTAACATAATAAGCTTCAAAAGTATCTGGATTATAGAAGAAATCAATAGCATCATTTTGGTCACGATAAAAACCTACTGCGCTTAATTTTATCTTTTTGTTCCATAATTCGGTTTCAAAACCAGCTTCGATTGTTGCATTTTCTTCCGGAGTTAAATCAGTATTTCCATATTCTGAATACAATTGGTACAAACTTGGCGTGATGAAAGCTGTACTATAGGAAGCCAAAACTTTCAACGGAAAACTCGTTTTGAAGTTATATGAAGGATTAAAATTATACACTACATTGTTACCATATTGACTGTGCGTATTCAATCGTGCTCCAGCATTTACATTCAATCCAAAACTTGAATTATAAACTAAAGTTGTATAACCATCCAAAATATTAAATTTTGCCGCTTCATTTTCAATAGTTGTAAATGGCGTTTGGCTCAACATATCGTGAAACTGATAATTTGCTCCTACTATCAAAGCAAATTCATTATTAAAATTATACTTATTAAATCCGTCTAAAACAACACTTCGCGATTCGTACAAAGAATAATCGGTAGTATTTGTCCATGAATTCAACTCATTGTAATCTCGTTTTATTTTGGTAAATCCTGAATTTAATACAAATTCACCTTTGTTATACTTGTATTTTGGCAAAAACCCAAAACGAACTTGCTCCGAAGTTGTTTCGTTTACATCGGTATCATTAAAGCCGGTATTGTCAAAAGCAAAATCATAACCATTTTTAATTCTGTCATAATTTCCGAAGAAATCAAGCGTCAATTTTTCCGTGGCTTTGAAACCTAATTTTGCTATTGCATTTTGTCTCGAAAAACGATCTTCTTCATATTTTGTTCCAACAGGTTCAGCAATTTGCGACATTCCGCTAGTTTCAGTGCTGTTGAAACCTGCAAAATAATTCACTTTTTTAACTTCGCCATTCACCGAAATTCCTTGATTAAAATCTTGACCGTTGTATTTTTTGTTTTCCGAAGTATTATTGGAACCAATATTTACATAAGCATTTCCTTGAATTTCCTTCTTAGCCGATTTTTTCAACGTAATATTGATAACTCCAGTTGCTGCGCCAGTTCCATAAAGCGTACTTGCCGCACCTTTCATTACTTCAATGCGTTCCACTTGTTCTACAGGTAATAAACGTAAATCATATTCAATATTAATTCCAGAAGCATCAGTAACAGGAACTCCATCAATCATGATTAAAACTTGGCGATTTTTTCCGCCACGAATGTAATAACCCAAATTCTTTCCGTTAGCCGATTGATTTCCATTGATTTCAACAGCAGCAACTTGACTTAAAACGGTTGCTAAACTTTGTCCTGATTTTTTTGCTAAATCTTCTGCAGTTATCACTTCAATAACTTTTCCCGATTTTTCTTTTTTGAGAGCAAATTTAGTATCCGAAATTACCACTTCTTTCAATGGATTGATACTTAGAGAATCTTTTTCTTGTGCCAAAACACAAGTCGATACCAATGCAAAAAACGCACTGATTTTTACTGTTTTTTTCATTTTTTAGTTAAACAATAATTTAAAAATACTGGGAGAAAAGCATAGAATTTACCCATACCCAAACCTTTTTTCCCGAAAGTTTGTTACTCAATGAATAAAGGCAGGTTTCCTGACTTGCATCGATGTTGTTCGTCTTCTCATTCGCCGTGGCAAACAATGACATGTAGTTAACAACTCGTTTATAGCTTACAGTTGCGGGTACAGTTTTGGATTTTAACCAAATTCCCTTTTAATGCAATTTTAAATACTAAAAATGCAACCAAAATTCGAGTGCAAATGTATATTAAATTATTAATAACAAAAGATTACTTTTGCTAAAAATTTTCCAATGAAATCCATTTTCAAAACCTTTTCACAAATTTTTGTGCTGTTTTTATTCGTTCAATGCAAAACCGAAACCAAACTCGATAAAACAATTTCTGTTGAAAATACGGTAAAATATGCTAAAGGTTTTTCCATTGAAAATTATGATGGCTTTAGCATCGTTACGGTTAAAAATCCTTGGCCAAAAGCTACAAAAACATACACTTACATCCTAAAAGAGAAAAATGGAATTGTTCCTGACAGTTTATCTCAAAATCCAATTATCAGCGTTCCAATTCAGAAAATTGTGGTTACCTCAACAACACATATTCCGTCATTGGAAATGCTTGACGAAGAGACAAGACTAATTGGTTTTCCTAATTTGGATTATATTTCTTCGGAAAAAGTGAGAACGCTAATAGAACAAAAAAAGATTAAAGAACTCGGAAATAATCAATCACTCAATACTGAAGTTATACTCGATTTGCAACCCGATGTCATCATTGGTTATGGCATTGACAACAACAATCCAACGCTAGATAATTTGCAAAAAAGTGGTTTAAAAGTAATGCTTAACGGCGATTGGAATGAAGAAACACCATTGGGAAAAGCGGAATGGATTAAATTTTTCGGAGCTATTTTTGGCAAACAGAAAAAAGCCGAAGAATTATTTAACAAAATTGAAACTGACTATTTAAAAACCATCGAAATTGCCAAACAAGCTACTGCTACTCCAACGGTTTTGGCTGGCGATATGTTTGAAGACAAATGGTATTTGCCACGCGGAACAAGTTGGGGAAGTTTGCTGTTAAAACAAGCCAATGCCAACTATTTATGGCAAGAAACAACTGGAACCGGAAGTTTGTCGTTATCCTTTGAAACAGTTTTTGAAAAAGCCAAAAATGCCGATATTTGGTTAACTTCGGGACAATTTTCTACCTTAAAAGAAATGACTGATACCAATCCACATTATACGCAATTTGATGCATTTAAAAACAAAAACGTATATTCGTTCACAAGAAAAAGAGGAAAAACTGGTGGCGTTTTATATTACGAATTAGCACCAAATCGTCCGGATATAGTGCTGAAAGATTTGGTGAAAATTTTACATCCGGAATTATTGGTTGGTTATGAACCTTTCTTTTTTGAGAAGTTACAATAAACACAAATTATCACAGATTTGAATTCAAAAAGAAACATATCTCTTTTTACTTTTTTGTTATTGCTATTGCTATTGACATTATTATTGAACATTTCCTTTGGTCAGGTTTCCATTCCGATTAAAGAAGTGGTAAAAAGTATTTTGGGTTCAACTGTCGAAAAAGAAACTTGGGAATATATCATTACCAATTATCGTTTACCAAAAGCAGTTACTGCAATTTTAGTTGGAATTTCACTTTCTGTTAGTGGATTATTGATGCAAACTTTTTTTAGAAATCCACTTGCTGGTCCGTATGTTTTGGGATTGAGTTCGGGTTCAAGTCTTGGCGTAGCATTTGTAGTCTTAGGTTCTAGTTTTTTACCCGCTGTAATTGCGCAATTTTTTGTTTCTTCCTATGGAATAATTTTGGCTTCGTGCGTTGGAAGTTTATTCGTTTTATTGCTTATCATTTTAGTTTCAAAATACCTGCGTGATGTGATGTCAATTTTGATTGTAGGATTGATGTTCAGTAGTTTTACGAGTGCAATAGTCAATATTTTAACCTATTTCAGTACGGCAGAACAATTACAGAAATACACTTTTTGGTCAATGGGAAACATCGGAAATATCAGTTGGCAAAATATTGGTTTTCTGTCGATTGTAATTTTTATTGGTATACTATTGAGTATTACTTCCTTGAAACCTTTGGATGCATTATTGCTTGGAGAAAATTATGCCAAAAGTATGGGTTTGAATTTCAAAAAAACGCAAAACATCATCATACTTTCAACCAGTATTTTAACGGGAAGCATTACCGCTTTTGTTGGTCCAATTGCTTTTATTGGATTGGCTGTACCACATTTGACAAAACTATTATTTCAAACTAGTAATCATAAAACACTCTTTATTGGAACGATTTTAATTGGAGCGATAATTATGTTACTTTGTGATTTAATTTCTCAAATGCCGATGAGTGATTTTACGCTACCGATTAATGCGATTACTTCATTAGTTGGCGCACCGATTGTTATTTGGTTGATTATTAAACGGAAAACTATTTAATTTTTTTTTTTTAAAAACACATAGAATTTGAAAACTATTTTAAATTTTCTCGCTTTATTAATTTTGTTCCTAACATTCAATAGTTGTAGTGAATTAATTGATTGCATAGCAAGTACAAAACCTGAATTGAACTCAAAATCATTACCATTAGGATATACAAATCAAAGCTACAGTAATTTTATATCAGCATCGGTAAAAAATGATTCCAATGATGATGACTATGACTATTATTTTTCAGTTTCTGGAAATTTTCCACCAGGAATGACTTATTTTGAACAAGGAAGAAGATTATATTTTGGCGGTGCGGCAAATCAAGGTGGCGTTTATACTTTTAAAGTTACTGTTACTATCGATTATCCAGAATATTATAATGAAGAGCAAGGTTTTTGGGAAGATGATAATAGAATTTGCTTCGGAAACGACACTGTTTCAAAAGAGTACACTATAACTATTCAATAGAATTGGAGAAAAAAACCATCATAGCAACTCACGATTTATCCATTGGTTATAAAACCAAAAAGGAAACCATTGTCATTGCCAAAAACTTAAATTTGGAACTGACTTCGGATAAATTAATCACGCTTGTTGGTGCCAACGGAATAGGAAAATCAACGCTTTTACGAACCTTAACCGGAATTCAAAAGCCACTTTCAGGCGATGTTTTTTTTGCCGAAAAAAATATAAATTCGTTTGACACATTAGAATTAGCTCAAAATTTAAGTTTAGTTTTAACCGAAAAATTACCACCAAGCAATTTGACCGTTTTTGAACTCATTGCTTTGGGAAGACAACCTTATACCAATTGGCTGGGAAAACTTTCTGATGATGATTTGAAAGTTGTAAACGATGTAATGCATTTGGTTCAAATTGAGCATTTAGCCGAAAAAAAACATTTTGAAATAAGTGATGGACAATTGCAAAAAGTGATGATTGCACGCGCTTTGGCACAAGAAACTTCCATTATTATTTTAGACGAACCAACAACGCATTTGGATTTATTTCATAAAGTTTCGGTTTTTAAACTTTTGAAAAAACTATCACAAGAAACTAATAAATGTATTCTTTTTTCTACACATGATATTGATTTAGCTATTCAACTTTCGGATGAAATGATTGTCATGACCGAAGAAAATATCGTTCAAGATCAACCTTGTAACTTGATTTCAAAAGGAGTTTTCAATTCACTTTTTAAAGACGAAACCATAACTTTTGATAGTCAAAAAGGGAAGTTTGTTATACGAGATGCTAATTTTAAGACATAAAGACATTTGGATTTAAAGATTGAAGACAAAATACTTCTTTCAATCCTACAATCTCTCAATCTCACAAAGAAATCTGTCTTCTCGCTTCGCCAATAACAAATGCTACAGAATTGGCAATGTTATAACTTCTAATCAGATTAGACATTGGAATTTTGAGGTGATTTTCAAATTTTGCTAAAACTTCTTGGCTTAAACCTACGCTTTCTTTGCCAAAAACCAACCAATCACCATCTTGATATTCCACATCATAAATCGAATGAGAAGCATGAGAACTCATCAAAAAAACTCTTGATTTATCAGGAATTTGAGCCATCCATTCGTCCACATTATTATATTCGTTCCATTCCAAATGTACCCAATAATCCAAACCCGAACGCTTTAAATTTTTATCAGTAATTTCAAATCCGTATGGTTTTATTAAGTGCAAACGACTTTCGGTTCCAACACAAAGGCGACCAATGTTTCCGGTGTTGTTAGGTATTTCGGGTTCAACGAGAACGATGTTTAGCATTAATTTAGATTGTTAGATTATTAGATTGTTAGACATTGAATTTATCAATTTCTAAAACTTCTCCAGCTTTTAAGTTTTGCAAATGTAGGTTTCCTACTCGAATTCTAACCAATCGAAGCGTTGGAAATCCAACTGCAGCTGTCATTTTTCTAACTTGGCGAAATTTTCCTTCGGTTAACGTAATCGAAATCCAAGAAGTTGGTCCGTGACGTTCATCTCGAATTCTTCTGCCTTCGCCAATGCAAGTTGGAAGTTCGGTTATGATTTTGGCTTCACATTTTTTGGTTGTATATCGAATGCCTTTGAAACCAATTTCGACACCATTTTTTAATTTTTCGACCGCTTCTTGATTGATAATTCCATCTACTTGAGCAAAATATTCCTTTTCAACGGTTTTACTTCTGACGATTTCGCTCATCATTCCATCAGTAGTTAACAAAAGTAAACCTTCGCTGTCTTCGTCCAATCGACCTATTGCCATGGTATTTTCGGGGAAATTATACAATTCGCCCAACAGCTTTTTATGTCGCTTTTTTTCGTAAACAAATTGCGATAAATAACCATGCGGTTTGTGAAGTAGAAAATGACGGTGCATTGCTTTTTTTATTTGGACAAAAATAAAAAAGACCATCCTAATTTGGATGGTCTTCATTATCTTATATTTTTAAAATTTACTGACGACTCTGAACATAGTCAGAAAGTTCGTCTACGTTACTACTAAAAGAAAAAATTCCGTTTAATTTGAAGTAATTTCTTGGCTCAATGCAATAATCATAGGCAAATTTGGCAAATTCTAATTTATTGTCTTCAAAACAAAAAGTATTAGCAATTTGAATAATTTGATCTACATTTAAACAATTAGCTGCAATGACTTGTTTTGCTGTTTTTAGTTGTGTATCTTCAAAATTCTGTTTTTTTATGGTTGCTAGCGCAGCATTAAAATTACTCGATGTCATACAAGATCTTCCACCACAACCTCTAATTGGTTCGTCAACAACTATTACTTGAGAACTATTATTTGTTGTTGTAGTTGTTGTGGTTTGAGTAACTACACCTGTTCCCATTCCGTCGTTTATAGAAATTCCCATATTAACTCCACCAATATTAACTCCAACTCCAACATTGGTTCCACCAGTTTGTGTGGTTGTAGTAGTTGTTGTTTGAGAAACGCCACCAACAGGTTGTTGCACAATTACTTGTTGTGTTGCAACTGGTCTTGGTTGTCCATAATGAACAACATGTACGTTGGATGGTGGAATAAAATCTGGTTGAACAGGAATAGCTGAAAAATAGTTCATCTTCATTTTGGTTCTGTTGTTCTTATCTCTTCTAATTTTGTATGTTACATCAGAAAAAATTCCATCAACATCAGCAATCATTAAGTTATTTTTTGAGATATCAGCTAAAGTTTTATCTTCAAATCTGATTTTTGCATTGTAATATGGTTGATTTAAATCTTCAACTCTAAGGTTAGTTTGAGGCGTATCATTTATTACTTCTCCATTTAGAATTAAAGTAAATCTATCACCATCTTCAGAAAAAATGGTTAAATGTCCAACAGGTCCAATTTGTGAAAAACTTATTGATGAAATCAATAAAAATGCTAAAAGTGTAATTTTTCTAATCATAAATCTTTATTTTTTTGTGGTAAATATAATTTTTTTCTATTTACGTTTTTTCAAAAACAATGCCAAAGTAAAAAAGTATTTTTAAAACTAACAATATTTTTATTTCAAACTATGTATCTTTAACTCTTTAAATAGTTATTTTTTTTATGGACGATAAATTGATTTTTATTTTTAGTATTTTAGTAGTATTGGTATTTGGTATTTTTATTGGCAAAATCATTTTTTCTGCCAATTCTAAAACCGAAAAAGCTTCTTTGGAAGAAAAAATAAATGGTTTATTGCAACAAATTGAACAATTGAAATTGCAAGTAAATCAAACCGTTCAAGAACGAGAATTTATTCGAACCGAAAAAGAGTCGCTTGCAATACAATTATCAAAAAAAGAAACTGATTTTGAAAATCTTTGGGAGCGGAATAAAGAACAAAAAGAAGAAGTAGAAAAGCTACAGGAGAAATTTACTAAAGAATTTGAGAATTTGGCAAATAAAATTCTGGAAGAGAAAACCACGAAATTCACAGAACAAAATAAAGAAAATCTGAAAAATATTCTTTCGCCATTGCAAGACAAAATTCAGCTTTTTGAAAAGAAAGTTGAAGATACGCACAAGGAAAGTATTGATTATCATGCAGCTTTACGTCAGCAAATTTTAGGTTTGCGTGAAATGAACGAGCAAATGAGTAAAGAAACGCTGAATTTGACCAAAGCGTTGAAAGGCGACAGTAAAATGCAAGGAAATTGGGGCGAATTGATTTTGGAACGTGTTTTAGAAAAATCAGGCTTGGAAAAAGGTCGCGAATATGAAGTGCAACAAAGCTTTACAACGGAAGAAGGCAATCGTGTGCAACCCGATGTTGTGATTAATCTTCCTGACGGAAAGAAAATGATTGTAGATTCAAAAGTAACACTTACAGCTTATGAAAAATACATCAACGAAGAAGATGACAACTTAAAATCGCAATTTCTAAAAGAACATTTAATTTCATTAAAACGACATATCGATCAATTGAGTGAAAAAAATTATCACGATTTGTATCAAATGGAAAGTCCAGATTTTGTGTTACTTTTCATTCCAATAGAATCGGCATTTGCTCTAGCTTTAAACGAAGATACAACTTTATACAACAAAGCATTTGAGAAAAATATTGTGATTGTTACGCCTTCAACGCTTTTGGCAACCTTGCGAACCATCGACAGTATGTGGACAAACCAAAAGCAACAGGAAAATGCCGTAGAAATTGCGCGACAAGCTGGAGCTTTGTATGATAAATTCCACGGACTTTTGAGCGATTTAATTTCAGTTGGAAAAAAAATGGATGATGCCAAAGCTGGATATTCTGATGCGATGAATAAATTAATTGACGGTAAAGGAAACCTAATTACTAGTGTTGAAAAACTCAAAAAAATGGGCGCAAAAGCTAAAAAAGCATTGCCCGAAAACATACTTAGCAGAGCCGAAAAAGAGGAATAAAAATTATTGATTTCTCTTAAAATACATTCAAAAACCTACAATTTAATCAATTTTAACTATATTTTAATATTGTATCTTCAAAGATTTTATTATTTTAAAAAAATTACTATATTTGGTTCGATTTTTTAAAATTACTATGAAGAAAATTTATTTTTTGATACTACTTATCACTTCACTCACTTTTATTTCTTGTTCAGATGATGATAGTGATTACGAAGATGTTCTACCTGTAGCAACAAATGATGTTGCAAATTATGAGACATTAGTTTCTGTTACTGTAAATATTTTGCTAAATGACACATCTGGTGATGCAATTGTTCCAACAACTGTAAGTTTGGTTGGCGGAAGTGACACAGATGCAAATGGAACTCTGGACAAGTTAGTGATTTCAAATGAAGGAACATGGACTGTTGACACAACAACTGGCTCAATAACATTCACACCAAATATGGATTTCACAGGAACACCAACTTTGGTAAAATACACTGCAAAGGATGCACAAGGAAATATCTCAAACGAAGCAACTGTATCTTTAGTACTTGTACCATCAGTTGTTTTAGATTTAACACAAGTTCCATATCCAAAACTTTCAGATTATAAGTTTTTTGCAGGATTATTAAAAAATCAAATTCCTTCACTTAACGTTTTACCACTAGAACCTGAAAGTACTTTGTTTACAGATTATGCACTCAAAAAAAGATTTGTTTGGATGCCCGAAGGAAGTAAAGCAACTTATAATGGTGATGGAAAACTCCTAGAGTTACCCGTTGGAGCAGTCTTAATAAAAAACTTCTATTATGAAAATGTTTTACCTTCTAATACTACAAGAATCATTGAAACAAGATTAATGATAAGAAAATCTACCGGTTGGATTTTTGCCGAGTATGTTTGGAATGATGAACAAACGGAAGCATTCTATGATTTAAGTGGTTCCTTTACAAGTATTACATGGACTCAAGAAAATGGAACTCCAAAAACAGTTGCTAACTACAGAATTCCATCTGAAACAGAATGTTTTGTTTGTCATAAAATAAACAATGTGGCTCAACCAATTGGAATAAAACCTCAAAACCTAAACAATGATTTTACTTTTGCTGAAGGAACAAAAAATCAATTGACTAAATGGATTGAAGTTGGTTATTTAGACTCTTCAAACTTACCTTCAAACATTACGTCAGCAGTTGATTATAAAGATAGCTCAAAACCATTGGTTGATAGAGTTAGGTCATATTTAGATATCAACTGTGCTCATTGTCATAATCCTGAAGGACATTGTAGTTACAGACCTATGAATTTTTTATTTTCGGCAACTGAAGGAGACCAAGGTTTAACCAATCTCGGCGTATGTGTCAATACTGAAGATATGCAAGGATTCCCATCAAACTTAAGTAAAATCATTAATCCTGGAAGTCCGAATAGATCAATGCTGTTTTACAGAATTAATACAAATGACCAAACATATAGAATGCCATTACACGGTAGATCTGAAATACACACCGAAGGAGTTAATCTAATCCGTTCTTGGATAGAAACCCTAGAACCTTGTCAATAATAAATAATATAACCTATGAATAAAAAACTACTTATCTTATTTTTACTTTTTACTTTACAATCTGTAAAAGCTCAACAAACTTGTACAACTGCGTTACCAATTATTGCTGGAACACATATTGTTGATGCAGTAAATGGAACAGAAGTACCGCAACCTCTCTGTGAAACTCAATATGGACAAGTACCTGCTGAGGATAATCCTTCAGGAAAATGGTATGCTTACACAGCTACAGGAAATTTTACAGTGACTGTAACTTCTGATTTACCAGCTAACAACCCATTAAGAGATACTAGATTTCACGTTTACACTGGAACATGTGCAAATTTAACATGTGTTGAAGGTGATGATGACAGTGGTGCTGGTTTATCTTCGACTGCATCATTTGACGTTGCTCAAGGAAATACATATTATATTGCATGGGATAATAGATGGACTTCAACTGGCTTTTCATTTAGACTTACTGAAGCACCAATTGTAGAAAACCCATGTATTTCTGCAACAGTAATAACTGCTGGTATTACCTCAGTAGCAGCAATAGATGGTAATAATATTGTAACTTCATGTTCTAATGCAACTGCTGCAAAATGGTATTCATATACACCAACTAGTAACTACAATCTTACTATAACATCAGATTTAGCACAAAATATATGTAAAAACACAAAATTTAGTGTTTATACAGGAACTTGTCCTGGAACATTTACATGTATTACAAGCGATGACAATTCAGGAATACTTCAATGTAATGTTGGAAATACTAATTCATTCTTATCTGTCAAAACTTTTGAAGTTCAATCAGGTACAACCTATTATATAGTTTGGGATAATCAATGGAGTTCAGATGGATTTGATTTTCAACTAATTGAACAAGAAATTTTTAGACCAATAAACTACAACTTACAAACTATTTCAACAGTAAACAGCACATATAATACATGTGTAGTCGACATGAATGGTGATAATTTGGATGATATTGTTGGCGTAAGTGCAAACAATTTAAAAGTTCATGTACAAGGAACAAATGGAAACTTTTCAGTAAACAATTTTCCTGTAACTGGTGCAAGTAGAATGCCATCTTGGAGTATAACCGCTGGTGACTTCAATAAAGATGGCTATAATGATTTAATACTTGGTGCTGGTAATGGTTTAACTTTATGGAAATCAAACAACACTGGAACAGCTTATACTAATGTTACGCCAGAAGATTATATTTTTTGCCAAAGAACAAATTTTGTAGACCTTAATAATGACGGTAATTTGGACATATTTTCATGTCATGATATTGATCCAAATGTTTATTACTTAAATGACGGTAATGAAGGTTTAACTTATTACCAATCAGGCACAACTCCTGGTGCATATATGCTAGGTATTACACAATCTGGCGGAAACTATGCTTCTTTATGGACTGATTATGATAATGATGGAGATGTAGATTTGTTTATTTCTAAATGTTCTGGTCCACCAAGTGAATTACATAGAAATGATGGTAATGGTGTTTTCACAGACATCTCGGCGATAGCTCAAATTAACGTAACACCTGTTCAATCATGGTCATCGGCTGTTGCAGATTTTGATAATGATGGTGATATGGATATTGTAATTGGTTCAAATGGTAGTGTTGGACACATGTTCTTTAGAAATGATTTAGACAAAACCAATCAAGTTGAAGAGCCTTTTGTAAATATCACAAATGGTTCAGGATTAGATTTAGACGCTTCAGATAATAGAGACTATATTGCTTATGATTTTGATAACGATGGACTTATTGATATGATGGGTGGAGGAAATAAAATTATGTTTAATAAAGGTAATAATACTTTTGAAGCCGTTAATTATCCTGGAATTGATGTTGGAGCAATTGGTGATTTAAATAACGATGGTTTCTTAGATATTTTAAGTAACAGCGGAACAGTTAGATATGCTGTTCCAAATGGAAATAATTGGCTAAAACTTACTACAAGAGGAATTTCAAGTAATAGAAATGGAATTGGAGCAAGAATAGAAATTCACGGTTCTTGGGGAAAACAAATTAGAGAAGTAAGAAGTGGTGAAGGATTTGAATTTGGAAGTACTTTAAACACTCATTTTGGTCTTGGTACAGCAACAACAATTGACCAAGTTATAATCAAATGGCCATCTGGAGTTGTAGATACATTTACAAATTTAAATTCAAACCAAGTGTTAAACGTTGTAGAAGGACAAACCTTAGGAAACAATTCATATGATAGCTTTGTATTTACAGTTTATCCAAATCCAGTGAAAAACATCATCAACATCAATATTAACACAACTAATCCTGTTGAATTTAATTCAGCTGTAATTTATGACTTAAATGGCAGAATGGTTCAAGAAACTAAAGTTGAAAACAAAACCGTAAATGTTGATACTTTGGCTAAAGGAACTTACATTCTAAAACTAAAAGATGAATACAGCAGAGAATATTCTCAAAAGTTTATAAAAGAATAACAAATTATAAAAAGCTAAAAAGTCCCGAAAAATTCGGGACTTTTTTTATGTAAAAAAAAGAGTTTAAAAAACTCTCAATAAATTAAATCCAAAGAAAACATCTCCTTTTGTCCAATCACCTGTGGAATTACCCAAAAAACCTGCCTCATGAATACCTTGAGAACTACTAAAATGCATCTGAAAAACATGTCCACCAGTTTCAATGTCAACACCGATTGAGAGTGGATTTTTAAAAGGAGAGTTATTTGCTCTATTCAAATGTGCAGCATAATCAATATTTAAAGACCATCGTTTAGCAAACTTATATCTTCCACCTAATCCAACTGCTAATTGGCTATTTTCTTGATTATCATCTAGAACAAAATTCTCGTGAAAAAAAGTTGGTGCTAATTCCAAGGACAAATTATCAGAAAATTTCTTAGAAATTAAAATTTGTGAAACATAAATTAATCGATTTTCGAAAGTCATTTTTGGATATAAACTTTCTTTTAATGTATTGTTTAAACCCAAACTCCCAAAAGCAACAATAGCCAACGGGAAACCATCTCTTTCTTGACTTTTAATTAAAACTTTACCTGAAAAATCATATGCTAATTCACTTCTTGCACCACTAACAGTAAACCATTTTGTTAAACCATAAACAAACTTAATTTGTGTATTTGCATTGTCAAGACCATAAAAACCTTCAAAACCATCTTTTATTGAACCAAATCTATGAGCAACAATAAAATATAAATCTCCTTTTGCAGCAAGTTTTGTAGACTCTAGATTTACAATTTTCAAACCTTTAAATGCAGATTCTACTTTACTTTTTTCAGTTGAAACTGCATCAATTTCATTTAACAAATCATCTTGTGCAAATAAAGAAACCGGAAACAAGAATAATAATAAGTACTTTTTCATATTTATAAAATTAATTTTCAATAGTAATTTGGTCTAGTTTAAATTGCTCTAACAAATCATCATAACCAACAAATCTTCCTTTAACATTTATATTTTTTCCTTTTGTTAATCCTTTTGGAAAATTTTCACTAAATGTTGCATAAACTTTTTCATCAATGATAATTGATTTATTTTCTTCTTCCAAAGAAGTAATTTTACCATTAATTTCTATTGTTTTGTCCAAATATTTAACATTAGCCAAACTATCATTCTCTTTAAAATCTTTTTCAAAAATTTCAACTGTTACATTATATGCAGACACTTCATCCGTTATGTTTCTGTGCTGTTTATAAACATATAAATACATTATAATAAATACTAAAAGGACAAAAAATAATAAAATAAAAATTTTCTTTTTCATAGGTTAATTTATATTAGCATAATATTTATTAAATACGATATTAATTATATTTTGGATTAAAAACTTAAAAATAAATTTTTACGTAAATATATGAGAAAGCGTAACTAAGTTTATGTAATTATATTACGTTTTTTTGAATAATTGAAAAATAATTATACATTTATAAAAAAACTATGAAAAAAAAATCATTATTAATTATAGTATTCCTGTCTGCTTTGCATTTTTCATGTACTAATGATAGTACTTCAGATTTGATAAATACGAATATTGATCAAATCAGTTATTCAAATACTGTAAAATCAATTATTGATAACAATTGCATTTCTTGTCACGGTAGTATACCTACTAATGGTGCATCAATTCCTTTAACTACATATCAAAATGTTAAAGATGCAATTTTAAACCAAGAATTACTAGATAGAATATCGAGAAATCAAGGCGATCCAAGCATGATGCCAAGTGGTGGAACAAGATTACCTCAACCTATAATAGATCAAATATCAACTTGGGCTTCAGAAGGATTTAATGAATAAAAAATATAAATCATGAAAAAAAAATTTCTTTACACACTTTTATTGACAAGTATCATTGGCTATTCTCAAATAAAATTAATAACCAAAAATGGAAAAGTAACTTTTGAAGCCTCGGTTCCTGCATTTGAAGAAGTAAAAGCTAAAAACGAGAGTGTAACTTGTGTCTTAAATACTGAAAATGGTGAGATTGCAGCTTTAGCCTTAACGAAAGGTTTTCGATTTAAGATTGCTTTAATGGAAGAACATTTTAATGAAAATTATATCGAAAGTGATAAATATCCAAAAGCAACATTCAAAGGAAAGATAGAAAACTTTGACTATACTAAAGTAGGAGCAACTTTTAAAGAATATACTATAAAAGGGAAATTAGAAATGCATGGAAAAACTAAAGATATTTCCATTATAGCTAAATTAAAAAAAACAGAAGCTGGCTTAGAAATTGATTCAAACTTTTTAGTAAATACAGATGATTTTGATATTGAAATACCTAGTGTTGTTAGTAAAAAGGTTTCTAAAAAAGTGAATGTTATTTTAGATTTTTTATTGAAATAAAAAGATTTCACAACAAAAAAAGTCTTCACTTAGCAGTGAAGACTTTTTTTATATCTCTTTTTCCATTACAAAATCATCCATGATGAAATTATTACCAATATCGATTACTTCTTCATAAGCAATAACAAATCCAATTTTCTTGTAAAAATTTTGAGCTGGATTGTATTTATTTACATTCAAAAAAATAATCGACTGATGGTTTTCTTTCGCTTTTTCGGATAAAAAGTTAACCAACTTCACTCCTATTCCGCTACTTTGTGTTTCGGGTAAAACGTATAATTTGTGCAATTTTGTTTTTCCTACTGAATTACAATTAAATTCATACGAAGCAAAACCTAAAACTTCATTTGCTTTTTTTGCCAAAATAAAATGATGCTTTTTAACTTCCATCTGTTCTTTTAAAGCTGATTTGCTGTACATCATTTCCAGCATGTACTCAATTTGAGCCGATGAAATCACATCTTTATAAGCAATTGGCCAAGTTTTTTGAGCAATATCCTGAACTATATCAAGTTGTTCCAAATTGGCTTCAATAATTTCAATCATCTTATCGTTTTAATTTTTTTTCATACAACGAAATCCAATCCTGAACCGTCATTTTAGTAACCAATTGACCTAATAAATCCAATGGAATATCATTCACCTTTTTAAATCGAATACAACTTTTCCCCATGTCTAATTTAGTTTTACAATGCTTTGGATATTCGGCAACAAACCAGTTTAACAACGTTTCATCGGCATAAATTCCCATGTGATAAACTGCAATAAAATTTTTCTGCGAAGCAACTGATATAAAAGGTAAAGGTGTTTTTGGATCACAATGGTAACCACTTGGATAAATAGAATGTGGCACAACATAGCCTAACATTCCATAACTTATTGTTTCTTCAAAACCTTTTGGCAAATTGTCCAAAATCGTTTTTCTGATATTTTCAATTACATTTTTTCGTTCATCTGGAAGTGAATCGACATATTCCGATGGTGTTTTTGCTGTAGACTGCATAGTTGTTTAATTTGTTCTTCAAAAATAGAAATTATTTTAATAGTTTTACGATTGATAACACTTTCCAAATTATGTCACACAATACTATTCGAGAAGACAAAACCTGTTTAAACTGTAATCATGTAGTGGCACAAAGATTTTGTCCCAATTGTGGTCAAGAAAACATCGATACTCGAAAGACATTTTTCAACTATTTGTCCATTTCTTTGAAGATTTAACGCATTATGAAAATTCATTTTGGAAAACGATACGAAACTTAATTTTCAAACCATCATCGCTTACAAAAGAATATTTGTCAGGAAAAAGAATGTCTTATTTGGCTCCAATTCGATTGTATATTTTCATCAGTTTTGTTACTTTTTTTGTCATGTCAATTGTACCAGAAAATGAGAATAATGAAACTGTTAATGTTAAAAATAATTTTAGTGGCAATAAATATTATGATCACGATGCTAAAATGAAAGAAGCGAAGAAAATCGATTCTCTTGAAATAAAAAAAGACAGTATCGCAGCTGATAATTTCATAAAAAGTTTAGAAAAGAAAGGTTTCCTTAACAAAAAAGAAGTTGATTCTATTCAAAAAGAAATGGAAATATCTAGAAAGAAGAAATGGAATGAAGAACTTATTGTAAATATTGGATATGCTTCGATTGAAGAAATGGATTCTATCCAAAAATTTGCAAAAGAAGAAGACAAGCTAGGTGATTTTTATTATTGGCTTAACAAAAAATTCATTCTTGCCCAAAAAGGTAAAACCCAAAAAGAAGTTAAAGAAAAGTTTCAGGATGCTTTCTTCAAGAACATTCCAAAAGCATTATTTATCTACATGCCTTTATTTGCCTTTGTTTTATGGCTTTTTCAAGATAAAAAACGCTGGTATTATTTTGATCATGGAATTTTTACATTACACTACTTTTCGTTCCTTTTGCTCGCATCTCTAATTATGGAATTGTATAGTTATTTCTTTGGATTAGCAGGAGAAAATGTATTATTTCAGTCAATCGTTGGAATATTGGATTTGATTGTCATCGTTTACATGTTATATTATTTTTTTCCTGCTCATCATCGCTTTTATGGTCAATCAAGATTAATAACAATTATAAAAGGTTCAATCATATTTGTCATCAACATGATTATCCTTGGCTTCATACTTACTGCACTTGCTGCTTATTCATTCATTAACATACATTAAAACCATGATAAAAAAACTCATTCCTTTATTTGCTTTAACATTTTTCATTAGTTGTTCTACAACTAAAAAGACTATTGATTATGATAGAATCGAAGCAAAATATGTCAATCAAATTAATACTGAAAATCTAAAAAAACATCTAACAATCATTGCTTCTGACGAAATGGAAGGCAGAAATACGGGAAGCGAAGGTCAAAAAAAAGCCGGACGATATATGATTGATGAATACAAGAAGATGAACGTTTCGTTTCCTAAAGGTGCAAAAGATTATTATCAAGCTGTTCCTGCATCATTTTTAAACGCAAAACGAAATCTGAATTTACCTGATTCTGAAAATATTTGGGTTTTCATCGAAGGTTCTGATAAAAAAGATGAAATCGTGGTAGTTTCGGCTCATTATGATCATGTTGGCATGAAGAATGGTGAAATCTACAATGGTGCTGACGATGATGGTTCTGGAACGGTTGCTCTAATGGAAATTGCTCGTATTTTTCAAAAAGCAAAAGAAGACGGAAATGGACCAAGACGTTCTATTTTAATTCTTCACGTAACTGCCGAAGAGGTTGGTTTACACGGTTCGAGATATTATTCTGAAAACCCATTATTTCCACTTGCAAATACAGTTGCCGATGTAAATATCGATATGATTGGTCGTCGTGATGAGTTACACAAAGACTCTAATAATTATGTTTATGTTATTGGTTCCGATTATCTTTCGACTGATTTGTATAATATTTGTGAAAATGCTAATACAAAACATGGGTTATTAACTTTGGATTACAAATACAACGATAAGAATGATAAAAACCGTTTCTATTATCGTTCTGACCATTATAACTTTGCTAAAAACGGAATCCCATCAGTCTTTTTATTCAGTGGCGTTCACGAAGATTACCACCAACCAACCGATGATGTCGATAAAATTGAATTTGATGCTGTAACTACAAGAACAAAATATGCATTTGCCATTGCTTGGGAAATTGCTAACAGAGAAAACCGATTGATTGTAGATAAAAAAGACGCACAATAATCGTAAAAAGCATAAAAACAAAAAAAGTCCTGAGAAATCTCAGGACTTTTGCTTTTTGGGTGAAAGACGGGTCTCGAACCCGCGACCTTCGGAACCACAATCCGACGCTCTAACCAACTGAGCTACAATCACCATTTGTTAAGCGAGTGCAAATATAATGTAAAAGTTAGTTCTTGCAAAAATTATTTTATCTTTTTTACTTCAAATCTGCTAAGCTGTTGACCGCCAAATATCTTTCTACTGTAAAACCTTCGGCATATTCTACTCCAACTATTCGTCCTAAGTCTTGAGAACGATAATGAATGCTTTCTAAAAAGTTTTTTGTTGCTATTGGCGTTATCGGTTCGTTTGAGTTTTCAGTATAAAATTGTGATGAATAAGCCATAATCGCAGCCGTCTTTTTATCGATAAATTCTGAAATGTCAACTACAAAATCTGGTTCGATGTTTTTCCATTGAATGTAATGATAGACTACTTTTGGTCGCCATGCTTCTTGAGAAACACCATCGTGAACCGTTTCAATTTTTCTTAAACCTGATAAAAAACAAGCATCCGAAACCAATTTGCTCCCTTTTCCGTGATCAATATGTCGATCATCAATAGCATTGCAAATCACAATTTCTGGACGATATTTTCGAATTCGTTTAATGATTTCCAACTGATGTTGTTCGTCATTGACAAAAAAACCATCACGCATACTCAAATTTTCACGAACCGAAATTCCTAAAATCTCTGCTGCTTTTTTGGCTTCTGCATCACGAATAGGAACCGAACCACGAGTCCCTAATTCGCCACGAGTTAAATCAACAATTCCAACTTTTTTACCCAACGAAACTTCTTTGGCTATCGTTCCGCTGCAACCTAATTCTACATCATCGGGATGTGCGCCAAAGGCAAGTATATTTAATTTCATATTTTCTAAACTTTATTTTCTACTTCCAACTCCAAACTTCCAGATTAAATTACTTTTTTCATCGTCATCGATTTATTTATCGTTTCAATGTATTCGTTTTCAGGAATACTATCTTCGGTAATGCCGCAACCAATATACAAATTTGCTTTTTTCTCTTCGATTTTCATACACCTCAAATTAACGAACAAATCGGTTTTTTGCAGTTTAAAAGTAATCAAATCTATATTCATTTCGCCTAAAAATCCAGCGTAATATTCTCTTTCGTAGTTTTCGTTTTCCAAAATAAATGCTTTAGCTACATCTTTTGGTAATCCACAAACAGCTGATGTTGGATGCAACGCTTTGATTATTTTTTGAAAAGCATTTTTATTTTTTGCCGTTGCTGAAATATCCGTTTTTATATGCCAAATATTTCCTGCTTTTACCGAATATGGGCTTGAAATGATGATTTCTTTGACCAAATCTTCCAAACCATTTACAATAAAATCAGTAACTAATTGTTGTTCGTTCTTTTCTTTTTCTTGCCAAACAACTTTCTTGTTTTCATTATGAAGTTGTGTTCCAGCCAAAGCAACTGTCTTTAATGCATTTCCCTTAGTTTGCAGCAATTGTTCAGGTGTTGCACCAAGCCAAGTTCCAATTTTTGGATGAAAAAAGCAATATTTAAAAGCCGTTGGATAATTTGACAGCAATCGCTTAAATGTAATTTCCGCATCAAAATCAGTAACCAAAATTTCTTCTTTTCGAGACAAAACTACTTTTTGAAACTGATTGTTTTTTATCGCATGAATGCCTTTGGTTACCAAGTTTTCAAAATCGTTTTTTGCTTCCAAATTTTCAGAAACCGAAGTAACATTGGAAACAAAAAAATCCTTACTATTTACATTTTCCACAAAAACATCGGAATATTCCAAAGGTATAAACGGAAAATCATTGGCATCAAACGGAGCAAAAACGAATCCTTTTTCTTCAAAATTTTCTAAGAAATACAAATGGTCATTTCTTTGAAACAAACCAACAATTTTATCGGAATTGGGCTTGCAAAAAATTACGTAAGGTAGATTTTGCTCTTGTTGTGTTTTAATTTTAAGAAATAAATCAGTCATTTTATCTTCTTGGTAAAATCATATTAGTCAACTTACAAAGCGAAATCAATTTATCATTTTCATCCGTGATTTTTATTTCCCATAGATGAATACTTCTACCTTGATGAATAATTTTTGCGGTACAAAAAACAGTTCCTTCTCGTTTACTTTTCAAATGATTAGCCGAGATTTCAATCCCGCGAACTTCTTGTTTTTCGGGATTAATAAACATAATCGATGCTGCACTTCCAACACTTTCTGCCAACGCAACCGTTGCACCACCGTGAAGTAATCCCATCGGTTGATGCACTCGACTATTTACTGGCATTTTTGCGGTTAAAAATCCTTCGCCAGCATCAATATATTCAATTTCTAGCGTTTCCATTAAAGTGTTTTTACTCCATTCTTTACACAAATTCAATACTTTTTCTTTATCAAATGACATGGCTATTTTTTTTGTAAAAATACTACTTATTTATAAGTCAAAAAATAAATTAATTATTCGGTTCAAATAACTATACTTTTCTAAAATTTAGTGAAATGACTTTCAAAGTTCACACAAAACTATGTTTCTATGTGTTTAAAAAATCTCAGAATCTTAACCAAATAATACTAAAAAACTATTTTTTTCGTTATCTTTTTTAAGCTTTTCAATTTTGAAATTAATACTTACATTTACCAAAATTCATAACACCAATGCGTACTTTTATTTTTTTACTTTTTATAGGATTTGCCATTTCAATGAGTTCATGTCGCGAAGACTTTGAATTTAAACCAAGTACCGGCGATTTAACTTTTTCAAAAGACACGGTTTATTGTGATACGGTTTTTACCAATATTAGTTCAAGTACCTATTCGTTGAAAGTATATAATAGAAGCAACAAAGACATCAAAATTCCAACCATTCGATTAGCAAGACCTGATTCTAAATACAGAATTACGGTTGACGGAATGACAGGCGAAAACCAAAATAATCACACTTTTAGAGATGTAGAATTGTTGGCAAAAGACAGTATGTATATTTTCATTGAAGTAACTGCCGATGTTGCTTCAAGTAATCCAACTGATTTTTTATATACTGATCAAATTCTTTTTGACGAAGGAACTAATCAGCAAAAAGTAGAATTGGTAACTTTAATACAAGATGCTTACTTTTTATATCCAAAAAGATTTAGTGATGGAACTACGGAAACACTCACTATAGAAGGAATTGAAGAACCTATCTATGGATTTTTCTTGGATGAAAATGATCCAGTAAACGGTAATGAATACCTTTGGAAAAACGACAAACCTTATGTAATTTATGGATATGCAGCTGTTCCCAATAATAAAATTCTCGAAATTGAACCTGGATCACGAATACATTTTCACGCCGAATCTGGTTTGATTATAGGTAATGGCGCAACTTTAAAAGCCAAAGGAACTTTGGAAGATAAAATTATTTTTGAAGGCGACCGATTAGAACCTGGATTTTCAAATGTTGCTGGTCAATGGGAAACCATTTGGCTTACCGCTGGAAGTACCAATAATGAAATTGAACACGTAATCATTAAAAATGCTGTTGTCGGACTGAATATTGATAGTAACGACGGTAATTTTATGCCTATAAAAAACACCGAAATCTACAACTCATCACTGATTGGTTTATATGCCAAAACAGCGAAAATTCAAGGAGAAAATCTAGTTATAAACAATGCTGGAATTACTTCTTTATACTGCGGAATTGGCGGAAGCTATGAGTTCAAACATTGTACTTTTAATAACAATTGGGCAAGTTCAAGACAAGTTGCCGTTTGGTTAAACAATTATTACAAAGACATTGATGGAAATACTCAAACCGAAGCTTTAGACCAAGCCGATTTTAAAAATTGCATCATTTATGGAAGTAACACCAACGAATTGCTTTTAGATCCAGATTCAGGTGCAGCTTTTAACACTTCTTTTTCAAAATGTGTTATCAAATTTGGTACAACATCAAACCAACTTTATTCTTTTATATATGATGAAAACAATATAAAAAGAAGTGAAAACCCAGATTTTCTTGATGTTTCCAAAAACAAATTGATTATTGGTGATGATTCTTCAGCAAAAGGTTTTGGAGTTAATATTGGAGTTACCAATGATATATTAGGAAATCCAAGAACAACCATTGATGCTGGCGCATACAATTCTGTTATTTTTGAAGATTAATTGTTAATAAACCTTTTTTTTGTTTCGCATTTTTAAACTAAATTTGCAACTACAACAACAACTAATAACAACACAATGATTCATTTCTTCGGAAACGAAAGTACTACCGTTTTTGCCGTTCAAACGCAAAACGAACTTTCAGCAGAAACTATCTCAAAATTAAATTGGTTATTTGGCAACGCAGATAAAATAGAAAAATCCGTCCTGACGGATTTTTTTGTTGGACCACGAGCCACAATGATTACACCTTGGAGTACAAATGCTGTTGAAATTACCCAAAATATGGGAATTGAAGGCATTATCAGAATTGAAGAATTTGAGAAAATTTCTTCTGATTTATCTCCCGAAACTTCGGGATTTGATCCAATGCTTTCGCAAAAATATACTGAGTTAAATCAAGATATTTTCTCGATAAACATTCAACCCGAAGCTATCATACAAATTGAAGACATCGCTGCTTATAACAAGCAAGAAGGTTTGGCGCTAAACGATGAAGAAGTAATTTATTTAGAAAATTTATCAAAAAAATTAAACAGAAAACTTACTGATTCAGAAATTTTCGCTTTCTCACAAGCCAATTCAGAACATTGTCGTCATAAAATTTTCAATGGAACTTTTATTATCGATGGCATAGAAAAAGAAACTTCTTTATTCAAACTGATTAAAAAAACCTCAGCCGAAAACCCGAACGACATTGTTTCGGCATATAAAGATAATGTGGCTTTTGTAAAAGGTCCAAAAGTGACTCAGTTTGCTCCTAAAAGCGCTGACAAACCTGATTTTTACCAGGAAAAAGAATTTGATTCGGTACTTTCTTTAAAAGCAGAAACGCATAATTTTCCAACAACTGTTGAACCTTTTAATGGTGCTGCAACTGGTTCTGGTGGAGAAATTAGAGATAGATTAGCTGGCGGACAAGGTTCGTTGCCTTTAGCTGGAACTGCGGTTTATATGACATCGTATTCAAGATTGACCAACAATCGTTCGTATGAAAATAATGGTATGCCTGAAAGAAAATGGTTGTATCAAACTCCAATGGATATTTTGATAAAAGCATCCAATGGAGCTTCCGATTTTGGAAATAAATTTGGACAACCTTTAATTACTGGTTCGATTTTAACATTTGAACACGAAGAAGAAAACAGAAAATTAGGTTACGACAAAGTAATCATGCAAGCTGGTGGAATTGGTTACGGAAAATTAGATCAAGCCATCAAAAAGAAACCACAAGAAGGCGATAAAATTGTAATTCTTGGTGGTGAAAATTATAGAATCGGAATGGGTGGCGCTGCGGTTTCCTCTGCAGATACTGGAGCTTTTGGTTCTGGAATTGAATTGAATGCTATCCAACGTTCGAATCCTGAAATGCAAAAACGTGCTGCCAATGCCATTCGTGGATTGGTAGAAAGCGATAACAACCCAATTGTTTCTATTCACGATCATGGTGCTGGTGGGCATTTGAATTGTCTTTCAGAATTAGTAGAAGAAACTGGTGGATTAATAGATTTAGATAAATTGCCTGTTGGAGATCCAACGCTTTCTGCTAAAGAAATTATCGGTAACGAGTCGCAAGAACGTATGGGATTGGTTATTGGTAAAAAAGATATCGATACCCTTCAAAAAATTGCCGACAGAGAACTTTCTCCAATGTATCAAGTTGGTGATGTTACTAATGACCATCGATTTACTTTTGAGTCGAAAACTACTGGTGCAAAACCAATGGATTATGCGCTTGAAGACTTTTTCGGAAGTTCGCCAAAAACGATTATTACTGACAAAACTATTGTTAGAAATTATAGTAATTTAGACTATTCACAAGAAAATATTCCATCGTACTTAGAAGAAGTTTTAAAACTAGAAGCTGTTGCATGTAAAGATTGGTTAACCAATAAAGTCGACCGTTGCGTTGGTGGAAAAGTGGCCAAACAACAATGCGCTGGACCATTGCAATTGCCATTGAATAACGTTGGTGTAATGGCTTTGGATTACAATGGTAAAGAAGGAATTGCAACTTCAATTGGGCACGCTCCTATTTCGGCATTAATTGACCCAAAAGCAGGAAGTAGAAATGCGATTGGAGAAGCGTTATCGAATATTGTTTTTGCTCCATTGAAAGATAATTTAAAATCAGTTTCGCTGTCTGCAAACTGGATGTGGGCTTGTAAAAATGAAGGTGAAGACGCACGATTATACGAAGCTGTTGAAGCTTGTTCTGATTTTGCAATCGAATTGGGAATCAATATTCCGACTGGAAAAGATTCGCTTTCTATGAAACAAAAATATCCGAATGATGAAGTGATTGCTCCAGGAACAGTGATTATTTCGGCTGCTGGAAATTGTTCAAATATTACTAAAGTGGTCGAACCTGTTTTACAAAGAAACAAAGGTTCTATTTACTACATCAATTTATCGCAAGATGAGTTTAAATTGGGTGGAAGTTCGTTTGCACAAACCTTAAATAAAATTGGTTCAGAAACTCCAACTATCAAAGATGCTCAGTTTTTCAAGAAAGCATTTAATACTATTCAAGAGTTAATTAAAGATAGACAAATAGTTGCAGGACATGACATTGGAAGTGGTGGATTAATCACAACTTTGTTAGAAATGTGTTTTGCAGATGTGAATTTGGGTGCAAAAATATCCTTTGATGCTTTCGCAGAAAAAGATTTAGTAAAAATACTATTTGCAGAAAATATCGGAATTGTGCTTCAAGCAAATGATGATGCTGTTTTTGAAAAAGCATTTGAAGGAATGGAAATTTTCAAGATTGGTTTTGTACAAAACACACCATCTTTAGATTTTGGAATTTGGAATTTCAATATTGGAATTTACCGTGAAATGTGGTTTGAAACCTCTTTCCTACTCGACCAAAAACAAACTAAAAATGGAAAATCGTTAGAGCGTTTTGAAAACATCCCAAATCAACCTTTACATTATAAATTTCCAAGTCATTTTACAGGATTGAAACCTCAGATTGACGCAACAAAACCTCGTCCGAAAGCAGCTATTATTCGTGAAAAAGGAAGTAATTCTGAGCGTGAAATGGCAAATGCAATGTACTTAGCAGGATTTGATGTAAAAGACGTTCACATGACCGATTTAATTTCGGGAAGAGAAACTTTGGAAGACATTCAGTTTATTGGAGCTGTTGGTGGATTTTCTAATTCCGATGTTTTGGGTTCGGCAAAAGGTTGGGCTGGAGCATTCAAATACAACGAAAAAGCAAACATTGCTCTGAAAAAATTCTTTGAACGTGAAGACACACTTTCTGTTGGAATTTGCAATGGTTGTCAGTTGTTTATGGAATTAGAATTAATCAATCCTGAGCATGAAGTTCATGGAAAAATGCATCATAACGATTCTCACAAACACGAAAGCGGATTTACTTCGGTAACGATTCAAGAAAATCATTCGGTGATGTTGAATACTTTGGCTGGAACAACTCTTGGTGTTTGGATTTCGCATGGTGAAGGAAAATTCAAATTGCCTTACGCTGAGGAAAAATACAACATTGTAGCCAAATATGCTTACGAAGGTTATCCTGCCAATCCAAATGGTTCTGATTTCAACACAGCAATGATGTGCGACAAAACAGGAAGACATTTGGTAATGATGCCACACATTGAGCGTTCAACATTTCCTTGGAATTGGGCTTATTATCCAACTGATAAGAAAGATGAAGTTTCGCCTTGGATTGAAGCTTTTGTGAATGCAAGACTTTGGATTGAAAAACAAAAATAAATTTAAAAACCGTCACAGATTTGAGACGGTTTTTTGATCAAACTCTGTTTAAAAGAAAATAATTATTTCCTATGAATGCTTATTTATTCCTTCCCTTTGTTCTTTTTACCTGTTGTCTTCTTGTTTTTTTTACTATTAACTAATTCCTTTTTAGCTTTCAATCGTTTTTCTATTTCTTCTATTTGATAGTTATGCTCATTATTCGTTACGATAAGTTTTATCTCTTTTAAATCTTTAAATGCTTTTTTGAACGCTACTTGTTTTTCCAGCAACAAAACTTTTTTAAGCATGATTTCTACTTTATTGATACCTTTAATGGTCAATGCAAATGCAATCAACTTATCGGCTTCTTCGTAATCTTCGTTTAAAAGCAAAGTATCAATATAAAATGGATAAACAGCAACAGCTTGGATATCGATAGCTAAGGCTTCTTGAAAATAGCGTTTAGCTTCTTCGTAATCGTGCAATTGTTCAGTTTGAATTCGTCCGTATAAGCATAAAGTCATTGGATTTTTATCGTTATAAGACAAAGCATAATCCAATGATTCAATGGTTCCTTCAAGCCAATACGGATAATTATCCATAGCTTGAAAAAGGTATTTGTCTATTGTTCTCATTTTTATTAATAATTAGTGATTAGTGACGAGTAATTAGTCGCTTATCTGTTTGATATTTTTTATTAATTCCTGTTTGGCACTCTGTCGTTCTGATTTGTAGTTTCTTACTACTTTTTCGTTTTTAAAATCAGAACCTTTAAAGGTGCGTGTTGGATTGCCACGTTGTACATTCAATTGGTTTTCCCATTGGTTATTGACTTGCTGTTTTATTTGTTCCAATTCGGAAATTTTGAATTTTTCAATCAATCGCTCGGTTGCCAATTTTTTATTTTGGTGCTGCGAACGTGAATCCATTGCAACTACACTTATTCCTGTTGGAAGATGCGTTGCCTAATTGCCGAACTCACTTTGTTGACGTGTTGTCCGCCAGCGCCAGAACTTCGCATGGCTTGGTATTGAATGTCTTTTTCGGAGATGGTTTTTATTTGTAAACTCTCAATTTCAAAAACACCGATAAACCAGTTTTTGCGTTTGTGCATTTTTCTAAAACTGCTTTGACCAATCCACTGAATGGTTCCTGTACAAGATGCAATAAACTCATCTACTGATTTTCCTTTTAGCATTAATAAAGCCGAAGCAACTGTTCCGTTTTCTTGTCCGGATTCTCTTTGCAGCACTTTGACTTCCAATTGATTTTCGTGTGCTTCTTCCAACACTTTTTTAAGCACTTGAGCCGCAACCCAAGTGCATTCTGCTGGTCCGCGACCCGCTGTTATTTGAATTATTTTGTCCATTTTTTTTACGTTTCAAAAGTTACAATGGTTTTTCTTTTAGCCCTGATTGTAGTGGAAATCCTCGCCATTTTTCTTGGCGAGATTGCAACGAAAAGCAGGAAAATGGATGGCTGATAAAGCCCGAGCCATTCGCTCCTAGAAAAAACCACTTAACTTTTATTTGTCCATACGCACGATTTTTGGTGTAAATGTTCCTAAAACAGTAACCAATTCGGTTTGCAAAGCCATGACTTTATGGATTTCTTTGTAAGCCATTGGCGCTTCGTCTACATTGCCTCCGATGAGTTGAACATCGTTGTCTGCCAAGACTTTTTTAATCTGACTTGGCGTGAAATTGGCTTTGCATTTCGCTCTCGAAAACAACCTTCCTGCGCCGTGTGATGCTGAATTTAGTGATTCAGGATTTCCTTTTCCCATAACAATGAAACCTGGTGCAGTCATGGAACCTGGAATGATTCCAAGTGTTCCTTCGTGCGCTGGTGTTGCGCCTTTTCTGTGAACGATGCATTCTTTGCCGTTTACCATTTCTTTCCACGCAAAATTGTGGTGGTTTTCTATGGTTACCACAATGCGTTTTCCGATGGCTTTGGCGATGCGTTTGTGAATGTTATCGTGACACGCTTTGGCATAATCGCCAGCTAAATTCATTGCCAACCAATATTCCTGACCGTCGTGCGTGTTCAAATCGAGCCACGCCAAATGCTGTACATTTTTAGGCAACGGACATTGTTTTGTTGCCAGGTACGTGTAATGTTTTGCAACATTGGCGCCCATTCCGCGTGAACCACTGTGTGATAAAACGCAGAAATAACTTCCTGCTTCTAACTTCCACTCGGGTAATGGTGCGTCCAATTGAACTATTCCGAATTCAACAAAATGGTTTCCGCCACCAGATGTTCCAAGTTGCTTGTAGGCTTTAGTTTGCAAACTTTTTAGCAACGGAATATCCTGAAATTCTGACCTTGAGAAAATCTCGTGATCTGCTTTAATGGCGTGTGTTTCGTTCATTCCGAATTTGGTGTGCTCTTTCAAAATGGCCTGCAACTGATGGTCTTTCCCTTTGATGAAAGAGGCAGGCAAATCGAAAATCGATAAACTCATTCGGCAACCAATATCGACACCAACACCATACGGAATGACCGCATTTTCAGTGGCTAAAACTCCGCCAATTGGTAATCCGTAACCTGAATGTGCATCGGGCATCAACGCTCCAGCAACTGAAATCGGTAACTTTAAAGCATCATACAATTGAAACTTGGCTTGTTCGTCGATTTCGTTTTCACCAAATATTGAAAATGGTGCACGAGTCGTTTGCAATTGATGCATTCGCACTTGAACTGGGTTAACCAATCCTTCGGCTACTTTGCCCCAAGTTCCGTTGTTTTTATAGTTCTCGGGATGTAAAAGCACATCTTTGGCTTCGTTGATAATACTGTCTTTTTTTTCTCTTTTTCGGTATCTGCTTATTTGTCCTAAAGCAATATTGATACTATTGTTCTTTGGAAAGCCTAATTTGATTAGGTCTCTTCCGGTTAATTTATTTCCCATAAATTTTTAACATTGTTATTTGTGAGTGCTGTTATTTCAGCGAAAGCAAAAAATAACGGCAAGGCATCTCGTTCCGATTAAGGAAAGAGTAAATGAACTTTGTTCGGGAAAATTTTGTGAAGTGTCTAGAATAAATACAAAAAAACCCGAAACTAAATATCTTCGGGCTTTTTCATATTGTAATAAAAGTAAATTTCTATGATTGAAATAAGCCACGAAGAAGTGCTGCACCAGTTCCTACCGGTGTGAAGCTTTGTGAGAATGATTTGAATACAAACATTTTTCTTCGTTTAAAAGGTTATTAATTTTTTCGAGTGCAAATATTTAATTTTATTTTTTGAATTTCCTAATTTTTTGTTAAAAAAAACATAAAACTAAAATTAACTATCTGTATTTAAATTATTTACAGATGAACTATTTTATTGTAAGAAAGTAAAAAGTTAATGATTGAAGAACTATTTGATGGTTCTTTTTATATTTACCGTATGAATCGTAACGAAATCACACTCGAAAACTGGAATAAACTCGCACAAGCCTACCAAAATAAATTTATGGAAATAGATTTGTACAACGATAGTTATGACCAATTTTGTGATGCGATTAAAAAAGACAATGCGAGTGTTTTGGAATTGGGTTGCGGTCCAGGGAATATCACAAAATATATTTTAGATAAAAAACCCAACTACTCTATTTTAGCGACAGATACCGCACCGAGCATGATTGTTTTAGGAAAAATAAACGTGCCCAACGCCCAATTTCAATTACTGGATGTTCGTGATATGAAGAACTTACATCGAACTTTTGATGCAATTATAGGCGGATTTGTTGTCCCTTATTTGAATACTGAAGAAGTTAAAAATTTCATTTTCGATAGCATTCAATTGCTTAATGACGATGGAATTTTGTATTTCAGTTGTATTGAAAAAGACACATCGTATTCTGAAAGTCAAACCAGTAGTGATGGGAAAATTACAATGGAAGTGAATTACCACGACAGAAGTTTGCTGATGCAAATTTTGGAAAAAAATCAATTCAATATTGTTTCTGTTTTTCATATTGACTATCCAAAACCAAATAGCACTAGCGATGTTCATTTGGTTATTATCGCTCAGAAAAAAAGTTAAAAAATGTCAAAACTACCACACATCACAACTAGCATTTTTACAGTAATGTCGCAAATGGCAAATGAGTACAAAGCGATTAATTTATCAAAAGGATTTCCAAATTTCCCGGTTGATGAACGACTTAAAAATTTTGTTGCAAAATGGGCAAAAGAAGAAGTACATCAATACTTGCCCATGGCTGGTTTTCCACCTTTGTTAGATAAAATTGCTTTACTTACACAAAAATCCTATAACCGAAAAGTTACTGCTTCAACTGATATTTTAGTAACAGCTGGTGCCACAGAAGGTATTTTTGCAACCATTCAAGCATTAGTAAATAAAGGTGAAGAAGTTCTAATTTTAGACCCAAGTTATGATTGTTATGAAACTCCAGTTTTGTTATGCAACGCAAAACCAATTCGAATTAATTTAAATGATGATTTCACACCAAATTGGGAAGTTATAGAACGTGCTATCAATTCAAATACTCGAATGATAATCATCAATAACCCAAACAATCCTACTGGAAAAACTTGGACAGAAAATGATTTTATTCAGCTGGAAAAAATAGCAGATTTACATCCCGATTTACTTATTCTTTCCGACGAAGTTTATGAATACATTACATTCGAAAACAAACATCTTTCGATAAATCAACGAATAAAATTAAGAGATAAAAGTGTGATTGTGTCGTCCTTTGGAAAATCATTTCACATTACTGGCTGGAAAATTGGCTACTTGATTGGACCCGAACATTTGATGAAAGAAATTAAAAAAGTACATCAATTTTTAGTGTTTAGCGTCAACAGTATAGCTCAATATGCAATCAATGATTATATGGATGTTGTTCAGGTTAAAGAATTGGGGCAATTTTACCAACAAAAAAGAGACTTTTTTCGCAACTTACTTCAACAAACAAAATTTGAACTATTGCCTTGCGAAGGTTCCTATTTTCAAATAGCATCGTATGCTTCTATTTCATCAGAAAATGATTTAGATTTTACAAAACGATTGGTACAAGAATTTGGCGTGGCTACTATTCCACTTTCACCTTTTTATGCCGATGGAAAACAAACTAACTGCATTCGATTTTGTTTTGCAAAAGATGAAAACACATTACAAACGGCTGTCGAACGATTATTGCAATTGTAAAATATAAAAATACTATGCATGCATAACAATTATTTTTATTACATTTGAAAAACAAATTAAACAACTATGGATTTTTCAGCAAAAATGCTTCGCGATGATGCGCTTAAAGGCAAAACAATTGTGGTAACTGGCGGCGGAAGCGGCTTGGGTAAAGCAATGACAAAATATTTTCTTGAATTGGGTGCAAATGTAGCAATAACTTCAAGAGATTTAGAAAAGCTAAAAACCACTGCTTCTGAATTAGAAAAAGAAACTAGCGGAAAATGTCTGCCAATACAATGCGATGTTCGCCATTATGACCAAGTTGAAGCTATGCTTGCCGAAGTCTTGAAAATATTTGGAAAGGTGGATGTTTTACTTAACAATGCAGCAGGAAATTTCATTTCTCCTACTGAAAGATTATCGGCAAATGCCTTTGATACTATTATTGATATTGTATTGAAAGGCTCAAAAAACTGTACGCTAGCTTTTGGAAAACATTGGATTGAAACTAAACAAACCAATTGTAATGTCTTGAATATTGTTACTACTTATGCTTGGACAGGTTCTGGATATGTCGTTCCGAGTGCCACTGCAAAAGCTGGAGTTTTAGCCATGACAAGAAGTCTAGCAGTTGAATGGGCAAAATACGGAATACGAATGAACGCCATTGCTCCTGGACCATTTCCAACAAAAGGTGCATGGGATAGATTATTACCTGGCGATTTGGCCGAAAAATTTGATATGGCAAAAAAAGTTCCATTACGAAGAGTTGGAGATCATCAGGAATTAGCCAATTTAGCAGCTTATTTAGTTTCTGATTTCTCTGCTTATGTTAACGGCGAAGTAATTACGATTGATGGTGGTGAATGGCTTCAAGGTGCAGGACAGTTCAATATTTTGGAAAAAATTCCGCAAGAAATGTGGGACATGCTCGAAGCAATGATTAAAAATAAAGGAAGTAAATAAATAGTTTTCGAGTTGAAAGTTTTGAGTTGAACGTTACTAATCTCGAAACTTTCAACCCGAAACCTTATAAATCAAAACTTTACCAGATTGTTAACAAAATACAGTTGACAAACCCATAAATAATTGTATTTTTACCGCTCAAAATCTACTAAGAACAAATGGGTAAAATCATTGCAATTGCTAATCAAAAAGGTGGTGTTGGAAAGACAACTACTACGGTCAATCTCGCTGCATCACTAGGTGTTTTAGAAAAAAAAGTGTTATTAATTGATGCTGATCCGCAGGCAAATGCCAGTTCAGGATTAGGAATTGATGTAGAAAGTGTTGAAATTGGAACGTACCAAATTCTAGAACATAGCAATACACCACAAGAAGCAACTATCGCTAGTTCAGCACCAAACGTTTCGGTTATTCCTGCACATATTGATTTGGTTGCTATCGAAATTGAATTGGTTGATAAAGACAAACGAGAATACATGCTTAAACAAGCTTTGGAAAAAGTAAAAGATGAGTATGATTACATCTTGATTGATTGTGCACCATCATTAGGATTACTGACTTTGAATGCATTGACAGCTGCCGATAGTGTAATTATTCCAATCCAATGTGAGTATTTTGCCTTAGAAGGTTTAGGAAAATTACTGAATACCATTAAAAGTGTTCAAAAAATCCACAATGCTGAATTAGACATCGAAGGTTTATTATTAACGATGTATGATTCACGTTTGCGTTTATCAAATCAAGTAGTTGAAGAAGTTCAAAAACACTTTAACGACATGGTTTTCAAAACGATAATTCAACGAAATGTAAAACTAAGCGAAGCTCCATCATTTGGCGAAAGCATCATCAACTTTGACGCAACAAGCAAAGGTGCAAGCAACTACCTTAGTTTGGCTCAAGAAATCATAAAAAAAAATAATTAAATCTATAGCTAAAAAAACTGTTTTAGCTTCTTAGATTTTTCAGATACAAATTTATATGGCAAAAGCTGTCAAAAAACAAGCATTAGGAAGAGGTTTATCCGCATTATTAAAAGATCCAGAAAACGATATTAAATCGGTTAATGATAAAAATGCAGATAAAGTAGTTGGAAATATCATCGAACTTGACATTGATTCTATTGAAATAAATCCGTTTCAACCTAGAACCAATTTCAACGAAGAAGCCATTCAAGAATTAGCGAGTTCGATTAAAGAACTTGGTTTAATTCAACCTATTACGGTTAGAAAATTGGATTTCAACAAATACCAATTGATTTCGGGTGAAAGACGTTTGCGTGCTTCCAAAGTGGTTGGTTTGACTACCATTCCAGCTTACATCCGAATTGCAAACGACAACGAATCGCTGGTTATGGCATTGGTGGAAAACATTCAACGTCATGATTTAGATCCAATTGAGATTGCTTTGTCATACCAACGTTTGATTGATGAAATTCAATTGACACAAGAACAAATGAGCGAACGTGTTGGAAAAAAACGCTCGACTATTGCTAACTATTTGAGATTATTAAAATTAGATCCAATTATTCAAACTGGAATTCGCGATGGTTTTATTTCAATGGGACATGGACGAGCGATTATCAACATTGAAGATCAAGACGTTCAAACCGATATTTATCAAAAAATTGTAAGCGAAAATCTTTCGGTTCGAGAAACAGAAGCATTGGTAAAAATTTATCAAGATGGTTTAAAACCTGCTCCAGCAAAGCCTAAAAAAACAACCAATTTTACTATAGCTGACGAACAGAAAAAAGCTTTTACTGAGTTTTTTGGAAGCAAAATTGAAGTTAAAGTAGCTGGAAATGGCAAAGGAAAAATTACTATTCCATTTCATTCTGAAGAAGATTTTAACCGAATTATCAAGCTAATTAACAAATAGTGAAACACATTGGTTACATATTTTTATTAGGATTTCTTTTTGGAACAAGTATTTGCTATTCTCAACAAACTAGCGATTTATTAATTGCAAAAGACACTACACAATTAAAACTTACTCCAATTGATCCGTTACGACCAACAAAAGCAGCTTTTGCTTCGGCTATTTTGCCAGGTTTAGGTCAAGCTTACAACAAAAGATATTGGAAAATTCCAATTGTTTATGGTGCGCTTGGAACCAGCATGTACTTCTATTTAGACAATAATAAAAAATACCACAGCGTTCGTGATGCCTACAAACGACGATTAGCTGGATTTAATGATGACGAATACCAAAATATTTATGATAATGACCGATTAATTCAAGCGCAACGATTTTATCAACGAAATCGAGATTTATCATTGCTTGTAACCATAGGTTTTTATGTTTTAAATATTGTCGATGCAAATGTTGATGCCCATTTGATGCAATTTAATGTCAACGATAATCTTTCGTTTGCGCCAGATGTTTATCAAACTGATTTTAACGCTAAACCTAATATTGGTTTGACTTTTAATTATAAATTCTAAAATGAAAATAGCACTTCTTGGATACGGAAAAATGGGTAAAGTAATCGAAAGAATTGCTTTAGAACGTGGTCACGAGATTGTATTAAAAAAAAGCAGCACAACAACTTTTGATGGACTTGAAAATGCCGATGTTGCTATAGATTTCAGTCTTCCATCGGTTGCTGTAGAAAATATTTCAACCTGTATCAATAACGGAATTCCTGTAATATCTGGTACAACAGGTTGGCTTGAAAATTACCACGAAATGGTACAACTTTGTGAAGCAAAAAATGCCGCTTTTCTTTATGCTTCCAATTTTAGTTTGGGCGTAAATTTATTTTTCGAATTGAATGATTATTTAGCAAAAATGATGTCAAAATTCAAAGAATACAACGTTTCGATGGAAGAAATTCATCATACACAAAAACTTGACAAACCCAGCGGAACAGCTATTTCACTGGCAAACGCAATCATTAATCATACTGACAAAAACAATTGGGCAATTGAAAATCCAAAAGCTGACGATGTTTTTATTGATGTACAACGAGTTGAAAATGTTCCCGGAACTCACAGCGTTTTATATACTTCCGAAGTTGATTTTATCGAAATAAAACACGTTGCTCACAATCGTGAAGGTTTTGCATTGGGTTCAGTCGTTGCTGCTGAATGGATTATTGGCAAAAAAGGTATTTTTTCGATGAAAGATGTCCTTGAACTAAAATAAAAAGAATAGACAAAACTTATAAATTGTAACAAAGATTGTAAACAAAGTACTTATCTAAAGTTTATATCTTAAATCTAATATTTAAAATCTAATATACTATGTCAACATATCAATGGTTAGTGTTTATCCTAATTATCCAACTAATTCACGGATTGGGAACTTGGAAATTATATCAAAAAGCCGGAAGAAAATCGTGGGAAGCATTTGTTCCAGTTTATAATTCAATCGTTTTGATGAAAATCATTAACCGACCAAGTTGGTGGACATTTTTATTGTTTATTCCGGTAATCAACATAGTCATGTTTCCAGTGGTTTGGGTTGAAACATTGAGAAGTTTTGGCAAAAACACTACACTTGATACTTTTTTAGGCATTTTTACCCTTGGATTTTATATTTACTTTGTGAACTATACTCAAAATGTAACACACATTGCCGATAGAAGTTTAGTAGCACCAACTAAAACTGGCGATACCGTTAGTTCCTTATTATTTGCCATTATCGTAGCTACTTTGGTTCATACTTATGTAATGCAACCGTTTACCATTCCATCATCTTCGTTAGAAAAATCATTGTTAATAGGCGATTTTCTTTTTGTGAGTAAATTTCATTATGGTCCAAGAACACCAATGACAACGGTTGCAGCGCCAATGGTCCACGACACTATTCCTTTTGTTAAAGTAAAATCATATTTATATGATGATAACAATCCAGAATCGTGGAAAAACAAACTACAACTTCCCTATTTTAGATTTCCAGGTTTTCAAGAAATTAAAAATAATGACATCGTGGTTTTCAACTGGCCAAGAGATACATTATTTCACATGTATTTGCCAGCCGATAGACGTTACAGCAAACCAATTGACAAAAAAACAAACTATGTAAAACGTTGCGTTGGAATTCCAGGCGATAGTTTACAAATTAAAAACGGTGATGTTTACATCAATGGAAAACAATTGATTTTGCCAGAAAGAGCAAAACCTCAGTATTGTTATGATTTAAAATTTAAATCAACAATTGATGCAGAGTTAATGCAACAATATGATATCAATGAATATAATAGAGTTTTCAGTATTGACCGAAGTCTTTGGGAAAATAATCTTGTAAAAGACTATTTAATAAAAGAAAAAGCTAAAGTTGTTGAATTATCAAAAGATTCAACATCAGCTACAATTATTGGTGCTATCGATCAAGAAATTTATGAGAAACTAAAACTACGTTTATCTGAAAATTTTATACAAGCAAACTTAACAGCTGAAAAAGCTGAAATGCTAAAGAAAGACTCACGTATTGAACAAGTTTCTAAATACATAAAAACAAATACTGAAGATGGTATTTATCCTGATTTAACAGACGGAATTCCATCAAAAATCAACAATTGGAATAGTGATAATTTTGGTCCAATATATATTCCAAAAGCAGGACAAACAGTTGATTTAAACCTAAAATCACTTCCATATTACAAAATTATCATTACTGAATATGAAGGAAACAAATTAAAAGTTGTTGGTAATGATATTTATGTAAATGATAAAATTGCGACAAAATATACTTTTGCTCAAAATTATTATTGGATGATGGGAGACAATCGAAATAACTCATTGGACGCGCGTTATTTTGGATATACTCCAGAAAATCACATCGTTGGAAAACCCGTTTTCATTTGGTTGAGTTGGGATAGTAATGGTAAAGGTTTGAACAAAATCCGTTGGGATAGAATGTTTACTACCGTTAATGGCGAAGGTCAACCTGAATCCTATTTCAAGTATTTCTTAGTTTTACTAGGATTGTACTTTGTAGGCGAATATTTCTGGAAAAAAAGAAAAGCTAAAGCCAATGAATAACATTCTTATTCATCCGAGTTATTTTCCATCGATTAGTCATTTTGTAGCCATTTCACAATGTGATTTGGTTACATTTGAAATGGATGATAATTTCCAAAAACAAACCAATCGAAACCGAATGTACATTTATAGTCCAAATGGCATTCAGTTATTAAATATTCCGGTAAAACATTCGAAAACAGCACATCAAAAAACCAAAGAAATCAAAATAGAAAATGATTTCGATTGGCAAAAACAGCATTTCAAATCGCTTGAAGCTGCTTATAGAAGTTCGCCTTTCTTTGAATATTTTGAAGATGATATTGCTTCCATTTTTCAAAAAAAACACACCTTTTTGATGGATTTAAACTTAGAAACGATGGCTATTGTTTCTAAATGTTTAGGACTGGAATTTGATTACAATGAAACTACCGAATATTTCCACGAAGTAAAAGACAAAACCGATTTTCGTCCTTTAATCAACGGTAAAAAAGATACTGCTGTTTTTGAACCTTACACACAAGTTTTTGAAGAAAAGCATGGTTATCTCAACAATTTAAGCATTTTGGATTTACTTTTTAACGAAGGTAGATATGCTTCGGATTATTTGAAAAAGCAAGACATAATTCTTTAACATTAATTCAATATCTTTGTTTTAATGAAATCTCAATATACCATAGAAGATTTATCGTCACACCTATTTTGGGATGTAGATAAGAATGCAATTGATTTTGAAAATTCGAAGGAACAAATAATTTCTAAAGTTCTTGAACTTGGAATGCTAAAGGATTGGGATATTGTTAAACAAGTTTATGGTTTAGAAACAATCAAAAACACTGCACTTCAACTTAGAAGTATTGATGATGTTACTCTTGCCTTTTTATCCAATCTTTTTGAAATTGATAAAACAAATTTCAGATGTTACAAACTCAAACAATCCAACCCAAACTCCTGGAATTATTAACCAAAATAATGTCTTCTGAAGTTTTCAGAGGTTTTAATTTAGTTGGAGGAACATCTTTAGCTTTGCAAATTGGACATCGATTTTCAATTGACATTGATATGTTTGGAAATTGTGAAGTTGATGAATACGAGTTTATTGAAGAACTTTCGAAATTTGGTAAACCAACAATTTTGAAGAAAAGTAAAAATATCATTATAGTATCAATTGACGGAATAAAAGTTGATTTTGTAAACTATAAATATCCATTATTAGAAGATATTAAAACTATAGAAAACATAAGATTAGTATCTGATAAAGATATTGCTGCGATGAAGCTAAACGCAATTGCTGGTCGTGGAAGCCGAAAGGATTTTATTGATTTGTACTTCCTTTTAAAAAAATATAGTTTAAACGAAATGCTCGATTTTTACAAACAAAAATATATTGACGGTTCAGAATTTATGGTTATAAAAAGTTTAAATTACTTTGAAGATGCTGACAGTGAAGAAATGCCAATTATGTTTGAAAAAATAAGTTGGAATGAAATAAAAATTGAAATTAGCCGACTTGCTAAAAATCTAATTTAATTTATTCCACAAACGAAAGTCGCGCCATTATTGGAAAATGATCTGAATTTTCAAATTCTGGAAAGTATTTAAAACTCTTTACTTTCATTCGTTTATCGGCAAAAATATAGTCAATTCGAGCAGGATAATATTTGAAGTTATACGTTTGTCCAAAACCTTTTCCAGCTTCTTCAAAACTATCGTTTAGATTTCCTTTTATACTTCTATAAACGTATGAAAATGCGCTGTTATTCATGTCACCAGCTATAATTATTGGATAATGACATTCTTTTTTATGATTAACCAATAGTTCTGCTTGTTGTTCTTGTTTTTTGAAAGCATCGCGAATTCGTCCAAAAACCTGCTGTGATTTTTTTTGATTAATCGTTTCTACATTTTCAGAAATTTCATTAACATCGGGAGAAATCTTAATCGATTGTAAATGAATATTATAAACTCGAATAGTATCTTTCCCTTTTTTTATATCAGCAAAAGTAATGTTGTTTCCAACATCTTTTATTTGAAGATTTCCCTGATTAATTATTGGAAACTTAGAAAAAATTGCTTGTCCTGTTTTGATTTTTTTACCTTCCATAAAAACCGCTTTGTGCTTATAAACGCGTAAATCTACATGTGCATTTTCTGAATATTCTTGAATACAAAGTATATCTGGATTATTTTCATTGATAAAAGTCAAAATATTGTTCCCAATAGCATCATCGTTTATCCACTCAAACAGATTAAACAAACGAACATTGTAACTCATTACAGTGAAATCTTTTTCTTCTTTTGCTACTTCATTGGAAGAAAATTTATAGAATTTATTGATAAATGTAATTCCTAAGAGAAGAATTATTCCTGAAAGTATTAGTTGTCGTTTTAATTGAAGTAACCAATAAATAAAAAACAACGCATTTAGAATTAAAAACAAAGGTAAAATCAGCGTTAAAACGGATAGTAACGGAAAAGCTTTTGGTGCTAAAAACGGTAAAACATATGCCAAAATGGTCAATACTATCAAGATAATATTGAAGCCATAAACGAATTTGTTGAACCAAGATAATTTTTTCAAAAAAATTCTATTTTAAATTTTAGCAAATGCTTTCTTATTTTCAGGATTAAAAGTAAAAAAAAGTATGTAATATTTTTACTTTCCGGCTTTAAAAAGAAATTCTTTTTCTTCGGCAGTTAAACTATCATAACCCGACTGACTAATTTTATCCAAAATTTCGTCAATTTGTTGTTGTGTTTTATCTTTTATAACAATTTTACTTGGCCTATTTTCAACTATTTTTTTTGGGTTTACGTGAACTTTTTTAAATGGAATTTTTTCTTTTTTTTTGAAAAAATTGGTAAAAAAATCAGTTGTTCTAGACACAATTTCACTCAAATCGGTACCGTTTTGTAATAACTTGATATAGATAAATCCAAAAAATGCACCACTTAAATGCGCAATATGTCCGCCAGTATTACTCATTTGGATTTGCAATAAATCCAATAGCAAAATAACCGCTGTGATGTGCCAAAGTTTTAAATTTCCTATCAATAAAAGTCTAATATTCATCAATGGTTGATAAGTAGTTGTAGCGACTAATATTGCCATAATTGCTCCAGAAGCACCAACCAATAACGTTGAATTTCCCAACAAATAAAAACTCAAAACAAATGCTATTCCAGCAAAAATGGCACTGAGAAAATACAATCCTAAATATTGCTTTTGAGTAAAAAAAGTAAGAAATAATCGGCTGGAAAAATGCAAAATCATCATATTAAAAAACAAATGCCAAAATCCTTGATGAAAAAAAGCATAAGTCAACAACGTCCAAGGTTTATATAAAAAAACCATTGGTTCTGAAGAAACCGCCAACCAATCAGGATAATCAAAAAATCCCAATTTGAATTGAAAAAACAAAGGAACTGACAATAAAAAAATTCCAACATTCCAATAAATCATTTTATTAGCAATGCCGCCAATTTTGTACTGTAATTTTATATCGTCTATAATATTCATATTCTTTTTCTTATCCACGAAGTTCGCGAAGTTTTACACCAAGTTCACTAAGGTATTTACAAAAATAGTGTGCTTTGTTCCTTCTTTGTGAACTTTGTGGTTTAATAATATCTAATCCCATCTATTTTTATTAAACGAATTTTTCTTCCAATACCACATCATTATAAAACCAGTCAATGCACCGCCAATATGAGCAAAATGGGCAACCCCAGTTCCGCCACTTCCAAAAATAGAACTTCCTTTGAAACCTAAGAATAAATCAATAGCCAAAATTCCGGGAACAAAATATTTTGCTTTTATTGGTACTGGAATAAACAATAAAGCCAATTCAGCATTTGGAAACATAAACGCAAAAGCTGTCAATAATCCATAAATTGCGCCAGAAGCACCAAGTGAAGGTGTTTGAAATTCTTGTACTGCTGTAATTAATAAATCAAATTGCTCTTGCGAACATTTTGCGTTTTCCAAAATCGTTTTCACATTTCCTGCCATCATTTGACCATCTGAACCAAAAATAGCTCTATAATCTGCATTCAAAAGTATTTTTAAATCACTGTCTGAAAGATTTAATCCAGAAAGACTATCTAAAATTGAATGTATTTGAAAATAACTTACTCCAAGATGCAATAAAGCTGCGCCAAGTCCACAAGAAATGTAAAAAAAGATAAACTTTTTTGCTCCCCAAAAATGCTCCAAAGCTGAACCAAAAGAAACCAAAGCAAACATATTGAACGCAATATGCATCAAATTTGGCATTGGCGCATGCATAAACATACTCGTCAATGGTTGCCAAAATCTGAAATTATCATTTTCTGGATAATACAATGAAAACAACGGATAAGCTGTTGCAACAAAATATGATCCAATATAAAATATAATATTAATTATCAGTAACTGCTTAACAGTTTCGGTCATTCGCATCATATACTAAATTTTTTATCTAAATCTTCCACACTCATCGTTATGAAAGTAGGTTTTTGAAATGGAGAAACATTCGGTTCTTTGCATGCAAATAAATTGTGAACCAAATTTTCTTGTTCTTTTTCGGTTAAATACGTTCCGGTTCTAACGGCCAAACTTTTTGCCATCGATTTGGCAATAGTATCGTTTTGCGAAAAACTATCGGTTACAATTCCGTTTTGTAAATCGGTTAGCAAATCGTCTAAAACTATCGAAGCTTTGCTTTCCGTAATCGTTATTGGTAAACCCGAAATCACTATTGAACTTTCGGCAAAAGCATCAAAAATAAATCCTAAATTTTCTAGAGAAAGCTGTAATTCTCGAACCAATTCTATTTCGTTCGGTGAAAAAAACAACTCCAACGGAAACAATAATCGTTGGCTCGATGCTTGCTGCACTGTCATGTTAATCAAAAACTCTTCATACAACACTCGTTCGTGTGCTCGTTTTTGATTGATAATTACCATTCCCGACTTTATCGGAGAAACAATGTATTTTTTGTGAATTTGATACGTTCGTTTCACTTCTTGCTCTACCTCATTTTCTTCAAAAAGCGATGAAGTAACAGCATCATCTTCAAAAGTTATTTCTGAAATCTCTTGCGTACTTTGTTTTAAACCAACATATAAACTTTCCCAACTGGGTTGTACTTCTGTTTTTCTATAACTCGAAGTTGAAGAAGAACTTGTTGTTTTAACAGACTTTTCATTGGCAAAAGGATTAAAATTACTATCAACTTGAATAGTTGGATATTCAGCCTCTCTATTTTGATATTGATAGGGCGTATCTAAGTTTGGATCTCTGTCAAAATCCAAAACAGGTGCTACATTAAACTGACCTAAACCATGTTTTACAGCAGAACGTAAAATAGCATATAATGCTTGTTCGTCATCAAACTTAATTTCAGTTTTTGTTGGGTGAATATTGATATCAATAGTATGTGGTGGAACTTCAAGATACAAAAAATAACTCGGTTGTGCTCCATCTTTCAAAAGACCTTCATAAGCCGCCATAATAGCATGATGTAAATAACCACTTTTAATAAAACGGTCATTCACAAAGAAGAATTGTTCACTTCTGTTTTTCTTTGCAAATTCGGGTTTACCTACAAAACCATGAAGATTTACAATTTCCGTTTCTTCTTTAACCGGAACGAGTTTTTCATTGGTTTTTCCCGAAAATATATTTACAATTCGTTGTCGATAATTCGAAATTGGTAAATTAAACATTTCACTTCCATTATGATACATCGTGAAATGAATATTGGGATGTGCCATCGCAACACGTTGAAATTCATCCACGATATGGCGTTGTTCTACCGTTTCCGATTTTAGAAAATTTCGCCTTGCCGGAATATTAAAAAAAAGATTTTTTACCGCAAACGAAGTTCCTTTGGGTAAAACGGCTGGTTCTTGCGAAACAAATTTGCTTCCTTCAACCACGATATGAATTCCTAATTCTTCCTGATCTTGCTTGGTTTTCATTTCTACATGAGCAATCGCCGCAATGGAAGCCAATGCTTCGCCACGAAAACCTTTTGTATGCAATGAAAATAAATCTTCTGCCTGACGAATTTTGGAAGTAGCATGTCGCTCAAAACACAAACGCGAATCGGTAACACTCATTCCAACGCCATTATCAATCACCTGAATTAACGATTTTCCAGCATCTTTTAGTATCAATTTGATGTCGGTTGCTTTAGCATCAACAGCATTTTCGAGTAATTCTTTTACTACCGAAGCTGGTCTTTGTACCACTTCTCCGGCGGCAATTTGATTGGCTACATGATCAGGAAGTAATTGAATTATGCTCGACATTTTCTAGTTTTCAGTGTTCAGAAATAAGTGTTAAGTTTTTGTAAAACCAAAGTGAGCAAATTTAAGCAAAAAGTATCGTGATTTTTAGTTAATCCAATGCTAAAAAATAAAAAAACCTATTCGTTATTTTAAAATTATTAAAGAGAAGAACATTAGTTAATTAATTAAAGCATTAATTTAATAAATAGCTAAACTTTATAGTTATCAAGTACAAATTTATAATTAAATATTACATATTGATTAATAAATATGTAATACTGATAAACAAATTTGTAAGATTGATTTATCAATACATAACATTAATACATTAATAATATATCTATAAAATATAATAGCAAATAATTATTTATCAATGTAGAAACCTCATATTAAAATTATACAACTTAGCATACAAATTTGTACTATTTATTTATAAATTTAAATGATTTACTTAAAAAAAATCATTCATGCTTAATAGAAAACAATTATTTAACACAAAAAGCTAATTATTTGTTTACAAAGTGTTAAAATAAACTTTTACAATCTCAATCTTTACTAAATTAGTACTAATTTATTACAATATTTATTAACTAAATTTAAACATTATGCCAGCAAGAACATCAGGGCGCATTATTATTCCTAACAATCCAGAAGAATTATTAGTATTGGCTCAAAAAGTGTATGACAAACATCTAGCCGATGGTGCAGCATCACCACTAAATGCAATGCAAGATTTTAATTGGGCAGACGATGGTCCAAAAATTGCACCATGTAAAACTAATCATCAAAAAGCAGAAGAAGCAGCAAAAAAAGCGGAACAGCATTATCGTGAACGCGATAAAGATTTACCTGCTATAAAAGCGATTGTTCAAAATAGTGCAGCACTTTTAAAAAGTATTAATGCCAAAAATCCAAAAGTTTTGGGAGATTATGGTTTTATTGTAGACGACACAAAGAGAACCAAAAAGCCATGATGATTATTTGAATTGTTTTATAAAAAAATAGACCGTTAATTAAAAAGTTAACGGTCTATTTTTTTTATATTTATTGTTGGGCTGAATTGAATTTATCAATAATAAAATCCATTTTTTTATTAATATCATCAAAAAAATGGTTAGGAGCTTTGATGGTTATTTCAAAAGCATTTATAGAGTTACCTTTATTATTTGAATTATTAACAATGTTTATAACTCTTGGTTCTGTTTCAACTATTTCCTCTTTGTCAACACCTAGCGCTCTAGCAAAACGTTCCCATTCTTCATCAGTAATTGCAACTTTACCTGTTTCTCTTCTGCTATATTGAGATTGATCCATAGCTACTCGTTCAGCAAACTCACTTTGCTTGTATCCTCTTTGAATTCTTACATTCTTTAATCGTTCTTTTGGTATAAAAGTCATTTTAGCCATAACAATGAAATTAAATTTTTTTTTTAAAGTTAAAAAAATATTTAATATGCTAACATATATGCTTAAAAACTTACATATATGCATAAAAATTCACATTGGTAATGCAAAAATCTTGTGTCAATTTTACAACATCAAAATATATATCGCGAAAAAATTTTGTATAAAGAAAAAATGTATAATTTAAAAAAACACAAAAAAAATGAAAAGATTAGTTTTTGGCTTAATTGCCTTTATTGCATTAACAAATACAGTTAATTCACAAACAACTGAAAGTAGAGGATCTCGTGCCGTATGGCCTTACGGTTGCAGAGTCTGGACAATAGGCATCAATATTGGGGTATTTAGTGCTACATCAGAAGTTACATTATGCTGTGTACCTACAAATTGGAGAATTCCTTCTATCTCATGCACAGAAGTGACTTCAAAATCATCAAATAGCAACAGTTCTGTTTACCAATATGTTATGATTGACGAAATTGAAAAAAATATTAATAAAAAAATTGAAACAGATAAAATAGAAGTTTCCAATGAAAAATTAATTGAGACAGAAGATGGAAGTTACAATTTAGTCAAAGACATCTACTCGATTGAACTTAATGATAGAAAAGAGAGATTTATTAAGTTGAAATTTGAAAAAATTAACTAATATTGCATAATCCAGTATTTAAACATATAAAAAAATATGAAATCATTATTATTAAAAGAAAGATTTTTAGCAATGACCATTGATTTTTTATTCATATCTATCTTAACAATTTTTATTTTAAGTTTCTTTGAATTTAAATTTTTTGAAATTTTTGATACTTCGTTCATTGGTAGAAAATGGACACTGAATTATAATGTCAATTTTATTGTAATGATTTTGTATTTTTTCTTATGTGATTTTTTATCTAAGGGAATTTCATTAGGTAAGAAGATAATGAATTTAGAAATTGAAAAGAAATCAAGTAACTATATTTTACAATACAGATTGTGTAGGACATTGTTGAAATGCTTTTTTTTATTCAGTATTCTTTTACCTATAACTTTAATCTATTTTTTTGTAAAGAATGAAGTTTTTTACGATAAAATACTAAATACAAATGTAGTTAAGTAATTTTTATTGATTTAACTCAATAAATTAAAGAACATTTCAAAATGAAAGTAAAAGCTTTTATTTTACTATCATTATTTCCCTTATTAACTTATTCCCAATCCGATCTTCAAACCGCTATCAAAGGTGGCGAACTTTTGCTCTCTGGTTTGAGCATTTTTAAAGTAGCCAAATCAGGTGCAAAAACGGATAGTAAAATAATTGAAAGCGTTTGTGTCAAAAACAAATTGGTTGACAAAATCACTTTTAGAATAATAGGAAAAAATGAGGAAGGCGACGAGATTAAAAAAGAACTCGTTGTCCAAAAAGACGGTAAAGAATGCTTATTTGAATTATCAAAAGGCATTTACACATATGAAGTTGTATTACCAAATAAAGAAATTTATAAAAAAGGAGAATACAAATTCAATGAAGATGTTGTCATCACTATCAAAGATGACTAAAGCAAAAAGGTGTTAGAAAATTTCTAACACCTTTTTTATTTGATTAAAATCCAATTTTATTTTTAGCAAAAGCTTTTCGTCTTAATTCAGCCATTTTTATTGCGGCAATGGCAGCTTCTACACCTTTATTTCCGTGCTTTCCTCCACTTCTATCAATGGATTGTTGCTCATTATTATCTGTCAAAACACAAAATATTACCGGAACATCTGATTGTATATTCAAATCTTTTATTCCTTGCGTTACGCCTTCGCACACAAACTCAAAATGCATCGTTTCGCCTTTTATAACCGAACCAATCGTTATCACAGCGTCTAATTTTTCAACTTTTTCAAGCATCAATTTGGCACCATAAATTAGTTCAAAACTTCCAGGAACATTCCAACGAATAATGTTTTCTGGCGAAACACCACAATCCAGCAAAGCACTTTCTGCTCCTTTGAAAAGTCCGTTGGTTATTTTATCATTCCATTCAGAAACTACAATTCCAAAACGGAAATCCTTTGCATTTGGTAATTGGTTTTTGTCGTATTCGGATAAATTTTTATTTTCGGTAGCCATTTTTTGTTACAGGTTTCAGGTTACAAATTTAACTGTTCCATTTTAATTCAAAAAAAAGCGAATTAAAAATTGATAACAATTCTTAATTCGCTTTTTTAAATTCGTAATTAGATTACTGAGCTAATCCAATAAAAGCATCTACAGCTTGTCCTTCTGGAGTATTGTCGTAAACGTCTTTAATTTCTGTGAAATACTTTAATGCATCTGCTTTGTTTCCTAATGCTAACGCTGTTTTTCCAGCTTTCATTAAAAATCTTGGCGTTGTAAATTCATTTTTAGCTGCCTGAGAAGCTTTTACATAAAAATCTAATGCTTCTTTTGGTTGATTTTTTTGAGAATACGCATCACCAATTGCACCAATAGCTAAAGTGCTCAACGTTTCATTTTCCGATTTGAATTTCTCCAAACTTGAAATTGCTTCGTTGTATTTTCCTAAATTCAAATAAGAAATACCAGCATAATAGTTCGCTAATTTTCCAGCATCAGTTCCAGAATATTCTTCAGCGATTTTAATTACACCGAATTTCCCTTCTGAACCGTTTAAAACTAAATTGAATAATGAATCTGCTTTTACATCACCATCAATAGCTTTTTGGAAATTTTGTTGCGCCACAAAAAGTTCGTCAGCTGCATCAACTTGATTTGGTTCTGCTACAAATTTTTGGTATAATAAGTATCCAACTGTTAAAAGTGCAATTCCACCTAAAACTCCTAATATATATTTTTGATTTTTTGCAACGAAATCTTCCGTTTTTGAAGCCGTTTCGTCCAATGCGTCAAATGCTTTTGCAGTTGCACTGTCTTTTTCATCAACGTTTACGTCTTCAATAAAAGTATTGTCTAATTTTTCTTCTTTTTCTTTCGGTGCTTTGTAACCTCTTTTGTTAAAAGTTGCCATCTATTTTTAATTTAGTGTGCGCAAAAATAAAATTTTTATTCATATTTAAAAGCGATTTTTGTCGATATTTTTCAATAATTTGCACTGCTTTAATACAAGCACTTCAAAAAAAACGCTTTTTTTTGTCTCTTTATAGCAATAGCAAGCCATTACAATGTTTTTAAAAAAGATTTCATTATTCAATTATAAAAATTTTTCGGAAGCCACTTTTGAATTTGATACCAAAATCAACTGTTTCGTTGGCAAAAACGGCATTGGAAAAACCAATATTCTTGATGCAATTTATCATTTGGCAAACGGAAAAAGCTATTTTAATCCGCTTGCTGTTCAAAATATAAAGCATAACGAAGAGTTTTTTGTGGTTGATGGCGAATTTGAAAAAAACGACCGCAACGAGCAAATTGTTTGCAGTTTAAAAAAAGGACAAAAAAAAATCCTGAAACGCAACGGCAAACTCTATGAAAAATTCTCTGATCATATTGGTTTCATTCCGCTAGTGATTATTTCGCCAGCCGATAGAGATTTGATTACTGAAGGAAGCGAAACTCGCAGAAAGTTTATCGATAGCGTGATTTCGCAATTGGATAATCAGTATTTACAACAACTAATTCAGTATCAAAAAACGGTGGCGCAACGCAATGCTTTACTGAAATATTTTGCTTTAAATCATGTTTTTGAAAAAGATACTTTGGTCATTTATAACGAACAATTAAATGAGTTAGGACAATCAATTTTTGAGAAACGAAAAGATTTTTTAGAGAAATTCATTCCGATTTTCAACAACTATTATAAGGAAATTAGCAATGGTTCCGAAACGGTTCAATTGGTATATCAAAGTGATTTGTCTGAAAAAAATACGCTAGCACTTTTGGAAGAAAATCTGAGCAAAGATCGAGCGTTGCAATACACATCGGTTGGTGTTCACAAAGACGATTTATCATTTGAAATTGATAATCATCCGATTAAGAAATTTGGTTCACAAGGTCAGCAAAAGTCATTTCTTATTGCATTGAAATTGGCACAATTTGATTTTGTCAAAAAACAAAGCGGCGAAAAACCTATTCTTCTTTTTGATGATATTTTTGACAAATTGGACGAGTTTCGGGTTTCCAAAATCGTTTCGATGGTTAACAACGACGAATTTGGACAACTTTTTATTTCGGATACGCATGCAGAACGAACAGAAAATATTGTAAAATCGACACATCAATCTTATAAAATAGTAAGTTTGTAACATTTGTTATAGAACTCATTTTTTTATCATTTTATTTTTGCTTCAAAACATTATATTATATGAAACTAAAAATCACAATTTTATTCTTTGTAACAACATTTTTAACCAGTTGTCAAGGTCAAAATTCGAAAGCTGTTGTTCAAAATTTGGATGTAAAAAACTATGCTGAAAGATTAGACAAAACCGAAAATCCGCAATTAATCGACGTTCGAACGCCACAAGAATTTGCTTCAGAAAAAATAAACGATGCTAAAAACATCAATTGGAACGGAACCGATTTTGTTGCTCAAGTTGAAAAATTAGACAAATCAAAACCTGTTTTTGTGTATTGCAAAGTTGGTGGAAGAAGTGCTCAAGCTGCCGATAAATTGGCCGAATTGGGTTTCAAAGAAATCTACAATCTCGATGGTGGAATTATGAAATGGAATGCTTCTGGAATGGCAAAACCTTCGTCAGACAAGTTAGTTGGAATGTCGCCAGATGAATATCAAAAACTAATTAATTCTGACAAAAAAGTCGTGATTAATTTTGGTGCCGAATGGTGTGCGCCGTGTAAAAAAATGAAACCTTATATCAGTCGTTTACAAGAAGATTTGAAAGACAAAGTAAAAATTGTACGGCTAGATGCTGATGAAAACAAATCATTGATTAATCACATGAAAATTGACGGATTGCCAGTCATTATTATTTATGAAAACGGAAAAGAAACTTGGAGAAATACTGGTTTTCTTTCCGAAGAAGATTTGAGAAAACAACTGTAAAAAAAAGTTGGAAGTTTGAAGATGGAAGTTTGAAGTAATTCTCTAAACTCATAACGTTTTAAACTACTAAACTTATAAACTTAAAAAAATGATTACAAAAGAAGCGCTTCAGTTTTTAGCCGATTTAATTGCAAATAACAACACCGAATGGATGCATGCCAACAAAAAAAGGTATGAAAACTACAAAAAAGATTATCATGCTTTTATCGCTTCGTTATTGGACGAAATGAAAAAATTGGATCCAACATTAGAACCATTAGAAGTAAAAAACTGTACGTTTCGCATCAATCGTGACATTCGTTTTAGCAAAGATAAATCGCCATACAAAACCAATATGGGTGCATGGTTTACTCAAAATAAATTCCAAAAAAATAGTCCGGGTTATTACGTTCATTTTGAAAAAGGAAATTCATTTATTGCCGGCGGAGTTTGGTGTCCTGAACCCAATCAGTTGAAACAAATCCGAAAAGAAATCGAGTTTTTTCATGACGATTTGGATGCTATTGTTTCGGATAAAAATTTCAAATCAACTTTTGGCGATTTGGACAGAGACGAAAATAATGTTCTGAAAAAAGCACCAAAAGATTTTGATCCAAATCATCCTGCAATTGAGTTTTTAAAACTGAAAAGCTACACTGTTTCTCAAAAAATTGACGACAAAATTTTCACCGATAAAGATTTTAGTAAAATAATTTCTGAAAAATTAATTCTGATGAAACCAATGAATGATTTTTTGAGACGAGCACTCGAAACAGAAGAATAACAAACAATTCCAAAAATCAATCTCAATCTCAAAAATCAAATTCAATAACTAATTTTTCATTGTGAACTTTGCGAAAAACTTTGCGAACTTTGCGGTTAAATTTCAAAAAAATGCAAATTCAAACTAATTTCTCTTTAAAAAACTACAACACTTTTGGAATTGAAACCAAAGCAAAGCAATTTGTTGCCGTTCATAATTTAGCCGAATTACAAGCTATTTTGAAAAATCATTCCTCAGAAAAAAAATTCATTCTTGGCGGCGGAAGTAACATGCTGTTGACACAGGACATTGATGCTTTGGTTATTCATATTGATTTGAAAGGAAAAAAAATCATCAAAGAAAACGACGATTTTGTTTGGGTTGAAAGTCAAGCTGGCGAAGTTTGGCACGAGTTTGTGCTTTGGACGATTGATCAAAACTTCGGCGGATTAGAAAATATGTCACTAATTCCAGGAAATGTTGGCACAACTCCAGTACAAAATATTGGTGCTTATGGAGCCGAAATCAAAGATAGTTTTGTGAGTTGTGATACAATGAACATTGAAACGCAAGAAGTAAAAACGTTTACTAAAGACGAATGTAAATTTGGTTACCGAGAAAGTATTTTCAAACAAGAAGTCAAAGATAAATACATCATCACTTCGGTTGTTTTTAAGCTAAAAAAACACAGTCACATTATCAATATCGATTATGGCGACATCAAAGCCGAATTAGCCAAGAATAACGTTACTAATCCAACGATAAAAGACGTTTCCAATGCTGTGATTGCCATTAGAAACACAAAATTACCCAATCCAAAAGAACTTGGAAACAGCGGAAGTTTCTTTAAAAACCCAGTGATTTCAAAAGAACTATTCGAAAAAGTCCAAGCCAAATTTCCTGAGGTAAAACATTTTGAAGTTTCGCCAACAGAAGTAAAAGTTCCAGCTGGTTGGTTAATCGAAAATGCCGGTTTAAAAGGTTACCGAAACGGCGATGCTGGAGTTCATAAAAATCAAGCATTGGTTTTAGTAAACTACGGAAATGCAACTGGTCAAGATATTTTAAACTTATCAAAATATGTCCAAAAAACCATTTTTGATAAATATGGAATTGAAATTGAAGCAGAGGTTAATGTGATTTAATATTAGATTTTAAATTTAAGATTTTTAAATATCGTAATTCATAATCTACAATTCGTAATTCTCAATTAAAATGTACATTGCAAACTCATACAAAAACGAAAATCTTTTGGAAGCAAAATCTTTTTTCGAAGAAAATGGTTTTGGTATAGTTGAAAACGTTTATAACACTCATGAAATAACAGCAATTGGAAAATTAATTAATGAACTTGACACCTCAAATCCAATTTTCAGAAAATCTGAAGATCTTTTTGCTATTCGTCAATTTTTAAAAGAAGTTCCAGAAATCAAGAATTTAATTTTTAACCAAAACTTGATTAATTTAATAAGTTTGATATGTGGAAATGATTATTTCGTAGTAAAATCAATCTATTTCGATAAACCTGAAAAATCAAATTGGTTTGTTTCCTATCATCAAGATTTGACAATTTCTGTAGACAAAAAAATAGAGCAAACCGATTTTAATAATTGGACAAAAAAACACAATCAATTTGCTGTTCAACCGCCATTAAATTTTTTGGAAAATATTTTCACTATCCGAATACATCTTGATGATACCAATGAAAATAATGGCGCTCTAAAAGTAATCGAAAAATCTCATTTAAAAGCTGTTTATCGTCCGGAAACTATTGATTGGAATACTGAAAAAGAAACTGTTTGCAATGTAAAAAGTGGCGGCGTAATGCTTATGAAACCTTTATTACTTCATAGTTCGGGCAAAACGACAAATCAGAATCGAAGAAGAGTTATACATATTGAATTTTCAAATCAGCTATTGCCTGAAAATCTGAATTGGGCTGAATTCACAACTATATAAAAACCATGTATATCCCAAACTTATATAAAAACGAAAATCAAACGGAAATTGAGCAATTTCTACACGAAAACGGCTTTGCTATTTTGGTTAATCAAACTAATGGAAAACTTTGGGCAACACATATTCCGCTGATTTTGGGAACAAATTCCAATGGTGAACAAATTTTAATCGGACATATTTCTAAATTAAATCCTCAAGCGGAAAGTTTCAATCAAAACGACGAAGTTTTGGCAATTTTTAGTGGTTCACATTCCTATATCTCGTCTTCGTGGTATGACCATGAAAATGTTCCAACATGGAATTATCTTGCCGTGCATGTTTATGGAAAAGTGCGTTTGCATACTTATGAAGAAAGCATCGAAAGTTTGAAAAAACTGATTAATAAATACGAATCAAAATCGGAGAAACCCATTCGAATTGAAGATTTATCTGAAAAAACAATGCGCGAAGCTCGAGGAATTGTCTCATTTGAAATAGAAATCTCAAGTATCGAAGCCCAAAAGAAATTATCTCAAAATAGAGATGACAAAAACTACCAAAACATCATCTCTGAGCTTGAAAAAACCAATGAAAATCAAGCGATTGAAATAGCAAAAGCCATGAAAAAAAACCGTTCTTAATTTGTTAAAATTAACTTGACTATTGGTTTTAGAATGCCTACATTTGCAAACCTTTTTAAAAGACAAAAAAAGCATTTATGTTGGTATCAATTTTCAGTTTGTTTATTGCCGTTGTTTGTATTCAATTTCTGTATTATATCGTGGTTTTTGGCAAATTTTCTTTTGCTAAACCTCAAAATGCTACTCCAAAAAGAATTCCAATTTCTGTAATTGTTTGTGCCAAAAACGAAGAAGAAAACGTAAAGAACTTCATCCCTATTTTGGCAGAACAAGATTATCCTCAGTTTGAGTTGGTTTTAATCGATGATGCGTCGAGTGATGAAACTTTAGAACTTTTTGAAGCTTTTGAAAAACAATATTCCAATATAAAATTGGTTAAAGTTGAGAACAACGAAGCTTTTTGGGGAAACAAAAAATTCGCGTTAACGCTTGGTATCAAAGCCGCAAAATACGAATATTTACTTTTCACTGATGCCGATTGTTATCCAACTTCAAAAGATTGGATTACCAAAATGAGTTCGCAGTTTACCCAACAAAAAACCATCGTTTTGGGTTATGGTGCTTATGACAGAATTGCAGGTTCATTTTTAAATAAATTAATTCGTTTTGAAACCTTATTGTCAGCTACACAAATGTTTTCTTGGGCAAAAATTGGAAAACCATACACTGGAGTTGGTAGAAATATGGCATACAAACGTGAAGAATTTTTCAAAACCAATGGCTTTATTGACCACATGAAAATCCGTTCTGGCGATGACGATTTATTCATCAATCAAGCTGCAAACTCAAGTAATACAACGGTTTGCTACTTACCAGAAAGTTTTACTTATTCTAAACCAAAAACGTCTTTCAAAGAATGGTTTACCCAAAAAAGACGACATGTTTCAACCGCTTCACATTATAAATCATTCGACAAAATCCAATTGGGATTGTTCTATATTTCTCAATTTTTATTTCTTGTTTTACCAATTATTTTGTTACTTTTTCAATACCAATGGATTGTGGTATGCAGTTTGATTGGATTTAGGTATCTATTCAGTTGGGTAACCTTAGGTTTTGCCGCAGGAAAATTAAAAGAAAAAGATGTAATGTATTGGTTTCCAATTATTGAAATCTGTTTGATTTTTATTCAATTGAATGTTTTTATATCAAACACATTTAAAAAACCCGTACATTGGAAATAAAAAAATCAATAGAACAAGCCAAAAAAGGTGACCAAATTGCTTTCACTTCGCTGCTTGACCATTATTGGAACGAAGTATATGGTTTTATGCTGAAACGCACAGAAAATGAAACCGATTCCGAAGATATTACCATAGAAACTTTTTCAAAAGCTTTCGATAAAATAGCAAGCTACAATCCTGATTTTCAATTCAATACTTGGTTGATTGCCATTGCAAAAAACGTGCATATTGATATGCTTCGCAAGAAAAAATCAACACTTTTTGTAGAAATAACCGACGAAGAAGATCAACAAGCATATAACGTTGCAGATAGTTCGCCATCGGCAGAAGATGAATTGATTACAGAACAAAATCTTTCGCGTCTGTTACAATTCATCAAAGAATTAAAACCTCATTATCAAGAAGTTATTCAACTTCGTTACTTTCAAGAAATGAGTTATCAGGAAATTGCAGAACAACTCAATGAACCGTTGAGCAACGTAAAAATCAAATTGCTTCGTGCCAAAAAACTATTGGCAGAAATTATTGAGAAAAAATAATTTCATTTTTTTTATCATTTCACACAATATTCTAAGAAGTTTTTACGTTATCTGTTAAAATACTTCGCTTATGTAAAACTGATACTTAACCATTAAAAAACTATTTTTATGTCAAATGTTAGTATCTATGAAAAAAACTGGATTGATCTAGTTTTTGAAGGTAAAAACCAAGAATATGGTGCTTACCAATTACGCAAAGAAAATTCCAAAACAACTTTGTTGTCATTATTTTATGGAACATTACTTGTTGGAGGATTTATAGCTTCGTTTGTGATTTTTAACTTAAAATCAGATGTTCCTGTTACAACTCCAACGGAAATAATTGATGAACTTATCCGAGTTACAACTTTTAAAATTCCAGAGACTGAAAGTGAACCGATAAGACAATTACCAACTGAAAAAACTCAAGAAACACAAGTTGAACCAACGAATTTGTCCAATATGGTTGTTTCAGAAACAAATGTTTCGGTTGATGTTCCAACCAATGAAAACATGACGACACATCAACCAACAACCGATACTGGTTCAGGAACTGGAACTCCAGACGGAACAGGTCAAAGTACTACCGCAACTGTTGGAGCAACTTCTGGTGGTGAAACGATAAAAGGTTCTTATACTTCGGTAGAATTGGACAAACTTCCTGAATTTCCTGGTGGAATTGAGAAATTTTATCAATATGTAGGTAAAAATTTTGAAAAACCAGAGCAATTAGAAACTGGAATTGTAATTTCTGTGCTTGTAGCGTTTGTAATCGAAAAAGACGGAAGCATGACCGATATTAAAGTACTACGAAATCCGGGTTATGGATTAGGAAATGAAGCCATTAGAGTTTTAAAATCGTTAAAAACCAAATGGTCAGCTGGTATGAAAAATGGCAAAAATGTGAGAACGGAATATGTTCTTCCGATTAAAGTGAAAATTGATTAGGCATTCTAAATTGTTTAAATAAATTATTTTAGAACCGTTTCAAAAAATGAAACGGTTTTTTTATGCTAAAATTTCACTAAAACTTACCATAAAGATTTCAATTTACAACAAAAAGTAGTAGTATTGCAAAGATTGAAAATCAAAATTTTCACCCAGAATTTCCGCTTGATTAATGCACATGAAAACGTTATTTATTTCTATTATATCCTTTTTTTTATTCTTTATTTCTTCGCCAAAATCATTACACAATACTATTGATTTTAGTCGTAAAAACACCGATAGCACTCTAATTTCTATTCCGTTTCCAATAAAATTTGGTAAAGTTTCTGACGAATATCTTTTGGAAAAAAGCACCAAAGTAGATTCTTTCTACAACGCTTTTATTGGAACAGCAGGTTTTAGCGGCAGTTTTATTGTGGCAAAAAACGGAAAAATCATCAGCGAAAAATACCAAGGTTTTGCTAATCAAAGAACTAAAGAACTGATTACGGCAAATACACCATTGCATTTGGCTTCGGTTAGTAAAGTATTGACGGCAACTGCTATTTTAAAATTGGTTGAAAACGACAACGTTTTGCTCGACCAAAAAGTAACTGATTGGTTGCCGAGTTTTCCTTATAAAAGTACTACTATTCGAACGTTGCTTAATCATAGAAGTGGTTTGCAGCATTATTCGCGCTTTTCAGCTTTGCTAAAAACAGGTTGGAACAAAAAGAAGATTTTAACCAATCAAGATGTTTTAGATTTGATGGCAAAGCATAAATTCAGGTTACTTACGCCACACGATACACGTTTTGATTATTGCAATACCAACTATATCATTTTGGCTTTAATTATCGAAAAAGCTACAGGTTTGAAATATGAAAAAGCGATGAATGAATTAATTTTCAAACCTTTGGGAATGAAAAACACCTTCGTTTTTGATTATTTCAGAGATAAAGATACCGTTTCGTTGTCATACAGAAAAGGCGGAATGAATCCTTGGGATCAATTTGATAATTTAAACGGTGATAAAAATATTTATTCTACTCCAAGAGATTTGGTTAAATTTGATTTAGCAACCTATTCGCCTGATTTTATAAATCCTGAAGTTTTAAAGGAAGCTTACAGCAGTTATAGTCCGTATTTGCTGAAACACAAAAAAGATTATGGTTTAGGAATGCGAATGAAACAATTGCCAAACGGCGAAAATCTTTGGTATCACAACGGTTGGTGGCACGGAAATACTTCGTCATTTATCCCAATGAAAAAAGATACCGTAACGATTATTTGCCTTTCAAATGTTTACACAACCCGAACGTATGAAACAATGAAATTGGCTGAGATTTATTAGTTAACCATTTAAGGCATTAAAAACATTGAAGGAAGTTTTCTAAACAGTCCCATTCTACTTTTTAAAACTTGCAATAAGTACAAACTTAGAATTAGTTTTAAGTACATTTTCGTTTTCTGTCAATTCAATATTAGACTTTAATAAACCACAATTAAAAGTAAGTTTTTCATCGATTAAATTTTCAAAATTGTCTTCTCGATGCCTTGGTGATAAAATCAAAATATTACCTTCTATATTTTCAAATTGCAATTTGTGATTTGCTCTGTAAATTACACAACTTTCACTTACAATATTGATAATTTCTCCTTTAATTAAATTCTTCCCGTCGAGAGATACAAAATCCCAAGGTTCAGAAACTAAAATATCGTAATCTTTATTAATTTCACAATTAAACATTATCTTCTACCTTATAAATCTACTCAACTTTCCACTAATTCTCCAACAAATAAATCCCATCAGGACGAATATCAATTTTCTTTTCTTTGTAAAGTGAGCCAATTGATTTTTTGAATGTTTTTTTACTCATTTTCAAAACCGTCTTGATATCTTCTGGATGACTATCGTCGTTTAAGCGAAGAAATCCTCGACTTGCTCGAAGTTCGTCTAAAATAATTTTGGCATTGGGTTCGATACTTTCATATCCTAATTTTTGTAGCGAAACATCAATTTTATTGTCAGGTCGGATGTTTTTGATGTAACCAACGTGTTTATCGCCAGTTCGGATATCGGTATAAACTTCGTTGGTATACAACAATCCTTTGTGTAGTTTGTTTATAATTACGTTAATTCCCAATTCAGTAATATGAGAAATAATCAAATCGACTTCTTCACCGTTTTCAACCGTTAATTCTTCGTTACTCAAGAATTTATTGGTTCGGCTGGAAGCTACAATTCGGTTGGTTTTTTCGTCCAAATAGGTGTAAACCAAATAACGCTTTCCTTTTTCCATTGGTCGCGCTTGCTCTTTAAACGGAACAAATAAATCTTTTTCCAAACCCCAATCGAGAAATGCTCCAAAATTATTGATGTAATTTACGCGTAGAAAAGCAAAATCATTCAAAGTTACATAAGGTTCCAAAGTTGTTGCAACCGGACGTTCTTCGTGGTCAAGATAGACAAAAACAGTAAGCTCATCGCCTATTTCAAATGTTTTTGGCACATATTTTATTGGCAATAAAACATCGTCTTTTCCATTGGTTAAAAAAAGTCCAACTTTGGTTGCTCTAGCGATAGTTAACGTGTTAAATTGTCCAATATTCATAGTCTTGATTTGATTTTTTTGAGTTGCAAAGTTAGTGATATTTTAACTTCAAAAATCAACTTCAACTTCAATTTCAATTTCAATTTCAAATTGTCACACTGAGTTTACTTGTACTGACAGGAAGTAAAATTCAAGTTCAAAAACCAAGGTTTGTTCGAAATTTGCTGTTTGCTTTTTGAAGTTGAAGTTGATTTTTGGAATTTATTTTTTTTATATTTTTGAAACTGTAACAAAATCATCCTTTGTACAACTAACGAAATATGAGCGAAACGCTAGAACAATCATTTGTAAAACAACTCAAAGAAAACCAGAATATAGTTCACAAGATTTGTAGACTATATACTACTGACTCTGATGCACATAATGATTTGTTTCAAGAAATAACCATACAGTTATGGAAAGCGTTTCCAAAATTTAGAGGTGAATCTAAATTTTCAACTTGGGCTTATCGAGTAGCGTTGAACACGGCAATTACTTTGTATCGAAAAAGTACGCGTTCCGTAAACACTGTTACCTATGAAGCACAACAACATTTCTTTGTTCAAGACGAATACAACCACGAAGAAGAAGAACGTTTAAAACTAATGTATCAAGCTGTTCAACAATTGAATGACATTGAAAAAGCGCTGGTTTATATGTATCTCGAAGACAAAGATTACGCCGAAATTGCCGAAACTTTAGGTATATCTGAAGTAAATGCAAGAGTAAAAATGAACAGAATTAAAGGAAAATTAATTAAAATACTAAATCCTTAAGGATTATGGAAGAGCTGGATTTATTAAAAAAAGCTTGGCAAAAAGACACTCAGTCTTTCCAACAAGTTACTGAAAACGAAATTTACAAAATGCTGCATAAAAATTCATCATCAAGTGTGAAATGGATTTTGATTATTAGCATACTTGAATTTGTATTATGGACTTTTATAAGTGTGTTTTTCAATACAGATGAATATATAAAACAAATGCATGCGGAAGAAATGATGATTTATTTAAAGATATTGACTTATGTAAACTATGCTGTTATATTATGGTTTTTGTATTGTTTCTATACGAATTATGTAAAAATATCTGCTACAACTTCTACAAAACAATTAATGCAAGATATTCTTAGAACCAGAAAAACAGTTCAAAACTATGTTTGGTATAATTTAGGAATGATGTTTGTCAGCATGATAATAGGATTTATCATGGAGTTTTTATACAATCCACAACTAAGTGTGATAAAAGACAAAATTGCTCACGACGAAGGCAATGGAACAATAATCAAAATTGTATGTATCCTTAGTGTAGTAATGATAGTATTTTTAGTAATCTTCTGGTTGTTTTACAAATTACTTTACGGTTTCTTATTGAGACGATTAAGCAACAATTATAAAGAACTGAAAAAGATAGATTTATAACAAAAAAAATCCCGATTTATTCGGGATTTTCTGTTTCTATATTCCATTGACGGAGTTTGTTTAAACGTTCTTGTTCTTCAATTTCTTCGGATGGAATTACTTTTAAAAACGATGGATGTTGCTCGATAGCATATTCTACTTTTTCTACAATTTGTTCAATCGTTTCATTTTCATAATCAATCTTCAGCGGTTCTTTGATGATGAATGATTGCAAAATATTTTTCTTCTTAATTAGCAATCCTTTTTTATCAAACGAACGTCGAAAACCATCAATTACAATTGGAACTACAATTGGTTTGTGTTGTTTGATAATATGTGCTGTTCCTTTTCTAACTGGTTTAAACGATTTTGTCGTTCCTTGCGGAAATGTGATAACCCAACCATCGTTTAAAGCAATTCTAATATTTTCGGTATCGTTAGGATTTACTTCCCTTTTTTCGGTAACGTCTTTTCCGCCAGCGCGCCAAGTTCGTTCTACAGTAATTGCACCAACATAAGCTAAAATTCTTGGTAATAATCCAGCTTTCATTGTTTCGCTTGCTGCAACATAATAGATATTCATTTTTGGTTGCCACAAATAACCCACGTTTTTTATGTTGTCAACTCTTCCCGAAAGACTTGCGTTAAATACATGAAACATCGCTACAACATCAGCAAAATAGGTTTGGTGATTGGAAATAAACAACACATTTTTATCGGGTAACGCTTTTAGAATTTCCGAACCTTCAATATGCAATTCGTTAAATCCACGATAACGTCTATGGGTTAAAACTCCAAAAACTCGGATTAACCATTTTTTTATAAAAAGTATATGACCAAAAGGATTTCGTTTAAATAAACCCATGTTAATTTTAAATTTTAGGTCAACAAAACTACAAAAAACTAAATGTTTAAAGTACACTTTTGAGCGTTTCTTTCAACTCGCTCAGCATCATAGCCGTTGCACCCCAAACAAAGTGATTATCAACCACAAATCCTGGAACTTCTATCGATCCAGCATAAGACGTTTCCATTGTTTTGGTTTCGATAATTTTTTCATCCAAAAAATCTATCAACGGCAATTCAATAATTCCTGCAACTTCGTCTTCTTGTCGCTGAAATTCTAATTCGTGATTACTAATTCCCATAAAAGGATACACCATAAAATTACTCGGCGGAATATATACTTCGGTAAACGAGCGAATGATTTCAACTTTATCAGGATGAATTCCAATTTCTTCATGCGTTTCTCTCAAGGCAGTTGCTTCGAGGTTTTTATCAACAATTTCGGGCTTTCCACCAGGAAAAGCTATTTGCGAAGAATGAACACCGTAATAAGAAGTTCTATGAATTAAAACCAAATGTGTCGCGCCATTTTTTGGATAAAAAAGCATTAAAACAGCAGCTTTTTTTGGGTTAACTTTGTTAATATCAAGATTTTTTAATAATTCCAACCGATTAGATGGCGACATTTTTTCATGAGCAATGCTGGCAAAAGTAACTTCTTTTGCTATTTTTGGCGTATATTTCAGAAATTCGTCGAATATCATTTTTTTGAAATTAAAAAGATAAAGTTACCTCAAAAAAATAACGCACTAAAATTTTAAGTCAATAAAATGTATAGTAAAGAAGAAGCTCTTAGAATAAAAAAGGATTTTTGGATTGCTTTTGCCGAAGCTTATCCGAGAAAATGGTTGTTGTATGATACTAAGATTAAAGACGTTACTTTTAAATTTTTTGTAGATAACAAAAAGGCGCAAGTTCTTTTAGATATCGAACCCAAAGATGAAGAAAAACGTAAAATTTACTACGAAAAAATCGAATCGCTAAAAACAATTTTGCACGAAGATTATTTACCCGAAGCTATTTTTGAACGTAATTTTTACCTCGAAAGTGGCAAAGTTATCAGTAGAATTTGGGTTGAAAAAACGGGCGTTAGTTTGAATAATAAAAACAATTGGGAAGCGATTTTTGACTTTTTCAACGAAACAATGTCGCAGTTTGAGTACTTTTTCTATGAAAACGAAGATTATATCAAAGATTTAACTATCAATACTTAACGGAGAATTATTGCAGTAACAACTTCTTTTCGGAGTTCTTCGTTAATCATTTTGATGATTTTTTCTTTGCCATAGCTTAATTCTTCACGCAAAACTGCCGAAGTTAACGATACATAAAGCGTTGAACCTTTCAGAATTACTTCTTTGGTATAACTATTCACGCCATTTCCCATCAACGATTTCCAAGCTGCTTCGACATCGATTTTGTCCATGCCACTTTGGAGTTTGTTTACTTCAATAAACTCTTTTAAAACATCGCTAATTGAACTTTGGTTGCTTAATCGTTTTGCCATTATTTTAAACTAAAAGGAATGTGACGTTTGTATTCATAAATCAATTCTTCTTTGTTTTTTAATACCAAAGTAGAATCTTCAATCGTGATGATTTCTTCTTGCCATTTGCTATAATTGGTTTTGAATTCAATAAAAAAATGAGCATCTTTTTCAATGATTTTTATTTCTTCTTTGATGTCATTGGTTCCAAATTTACCATCAAATCGAGGCATTACTTTTTGACGAAAACCAACATCATTTTTCACTTGAAAATAATCAATAGTTTCGTTAACTTTATAGTCTTTTTTTTCTCCCGAAGGCATTGAAACTTCTTTAATTTCCCAATAACCATTGAGTTTTGACAAATCTTCTTTCTTAATTTCCGACTGACAAGAAACTAGAAGCAAAAGGGTAAAAATTGAAATTATATTCTTCATTATTTTAAATATTGTTTGGCAAATTCTTCTCTTAAATCATCAATTAAAACTAGTTTTCCTTTTCGTTTTACATGCCAAAAAGTCCATCCGTTGCTGCTTTCTTTATTAGACAATTTAGCACTAACTTTATGTATCGAACCCACAATTTCATTGCTTTCAATAGACGAATCGGCTTGAATTTTTGCAGTAAGTTTTTCGTCTTTTGAAAACAAAAGCTCGCCAACTTTTATAAATCCTTTATCGATTAAATTGATAAACGGTATTCTTGGTTTTTTGACCTCAACTTTATATTGTAATAAATTCAAATCAATTGGTTTGATATTTTGCAATCGTTCGTTGGCAACATCAATATAAAATTGTTCTCTTTCGAAAGCAATAAAATTTCTACCCAACTTTTTGGCAACCGCAGCTGTTGTTCCGCTTCCCGAAAATGGATCGAGCACAACATCGCCAACATTAGACGTTGACAAAATTACTCGGTACAACAATTCTTCAGGTTTTTGAGTGGAATGTGCTTTTTGACCGTTGACTTTTATTCGTTCATCTCCTTGACAAATTGGAATTAACCAATCGCTTCTCATTTGTAAATCTTCATTCATTGTTTTCATCGAATGATAATGAAACGTAAATTTTGATTTCTCCGATTTGGTTGCCCAAAGCATGGTTTCATGTGCATTATTGAAACGCGTTCCTTTAAAATTTGGCATCGGATTCGACTTTATCCAAACGACATCGTTTAACATCCAAAATCCTAAATCTTGCAGTTTTGCTCCAACTCTGAAAATATTATGATAAGTTCCAATAACCCAAACACTTCCAGTTTTTTTTAAAACTCGCTTGCATTCTCTAAGCCAATTTTCTGTAAAAGTATCATAAACACTAAGGCTTTCAAACTTATCCCATTCGTCGTTTACAGCGTCAACTTTAGTTTGATTAGGACGAATTAATTCACCGTTTAGTTGCAAATTATATGGCGGATCGGCAAAAATTAAATCAACCGAATTGTCTGGAATTTGTTTTAACAAAGCAACACAATCGCCTTGATGAATAGAATTTATAGCTAATGAACCTAATGTTGTCATGAATGTTACTTATTGTCACAAATTTAATTTTTATATTCATAAACTAATTATTTATTGAAATTAATATTATCAACATTAAACCTTTTTATACTTTTAAAGTCAAAGAACGAAACCAATTGTCATGTTGAAAACTATTTTACCTCTACTTTTTGCAACATTATTTAGTTGTAGTTCAGATTCTACTACTGAAGTTACAGATGAACAAATGTATTTTCCGCCAAATGATGGAAATGCAACTTGGGCAACAAAATCCGTTTCAGAATTGGGATGGAATCAAGAAGCTGTTTTGCCACTTTTGGAATATTTGGAAGAAAAAAACACCAAATCGTTTATTGTTTTAGTGGATGGAAAGATAGTTTTAGAAAATTATTTCAATGGTCATACTGCTAATTCTCTCTGGTATTGGGCAAGTGCTGGAAAAACATTAACAGCAACTGTTACCGGAATTGCTCAAGATGAAGGTTTATTAAATATCAACAATAAAGTTTCAGATTATTTAGGAACAGGCTGGACAAGCGCACCGATTACCAAAGAAAATTTGATTACGGTTAAACATCTTTTATCGATGAGTTCGGGTTTGAACGATGCTTTAGGTGATGATGTTTCGCCAGCAAATCTTAAATATGTTGCCGATGCAGGAACGCGTTGGGCATATCATAATGTATATGTAAAACTGCAAGATGTTGTAGCGCAAACTAGCGGACAAACCTGGTCAAATTACTTCAACACCAAGTTGAGAGATAAAATTGGAATGACTGGCGGAAATTGGGTTAACCTGAATAACTTGAGTGTTTATCGAAGTACTTCACGAAATATGGCACGTTTTGGGTTGTTGATTTTAAACCAAGGAAAATGGAACGGCAACACAATTATTAATGAAAATTACATTTCTCACGCAACGTCAACTTCACAGGAAATTAATAAAGCGTATGGCTTTCTTTGGTGGTTGAATGGAAAATCGAGTTATCATTTACCGCAAACACAATTTGAATTCAACGGAACATTAATTCCAAATGCACCAAGCGATATGTTTGCCGCTTTGGGTAAAAATGATCAAAAAATTTATGTTGTTCCGAGTAAAAAAATGGTCATCATAAGAATGGGTGAAGTTGCCAATCCAGACAATCCAACTTTTGCACTATCAGGATTTGATAATGAATTATGGCAAAAAATTAATGCGCTTTATCAATAAAAACAGCTTAATTCTTTGAATTAAAATATTTTATAACAGCATAAACAAATAATCCAAAACTCACTATTCTTAAAAATAGAAATATATTTTTGAATGAGTCTTCCAAAAAAGTAGCGATTATTCCAAGTGCAATTGAAATTAGAATAAACTTTAATGGTGAAGTATTTTTAAAATTTGAAACCGCTTTATTCATTTTTACTATTTATTTAAAGAAAGAATCAACAAATTCGTGTTTGTTAAAAACCTGTAAATCTTCAATGCCTTCGCCTACTCCAATGTATTTTACAGGAATTTGAAATTGATCGGAAATGCCTATTACAACGCCACCTTTTGCTGTTCCGTCGAGTTTTGTAACGGCTAGACAGGAAACTTCGGTTGCTGCGGTGAATTGTTTTGCTTGTTCGAATGCGTTTTGTCCGGTTGAACCGTCAAGTACTAAAAGTACATCGTTTGGTGTATCTTCTACTACTTTTTGCATTACTTTTTTCACTTTGGAAAGTTCGTTCATCAACCCGATTTTGTTGTGCAATCTTCCTGCAGTATCGATGATTACCACATCGGCATTTTGAGCAACGGCACTTTGTAAAGTATCAAATGCTACTGACGCTGGATCGCTTCCCATTTGTTGTTTTACAATTGGAACGCCAACTCTATCTGCCCAAATTTGTAATTGGTCGATTGCTGCGGCACGGAAAGTATCGGCTGCACCAAGTACAACTTTGTATCCTGCTTTTTTGAATTGATAGGCTAGTTTACCAATGGTTGTGGTTTTTCCAACGCCGTTTACGCCAACTACCATAATTACGTATGGTTTTTTGTTGGCTGGAATAGTGAATTCGGTTTCTTCACCTGATTTGGTTTCAGAAAGTAATGCAGCGATTTCTTCGCGAAGGATTTGGTTTAGTTCTTCGGTTCCAAGGTATTTGTCTCGAGAAACGCGTTCTTCTATTCGCTCAATGATTTTTAGGGTTGTGTTTACACCAACGTCTGATGAAACTAATACTTCTTCTAGGTTGTCTAAAACTTCGTCATCTACTTTGGATTTTCCAGCTACGGCTTTGGTTAGCTTGGAGAAAAATGATGTCTTGGTTTGTTCTAAACCTTTATCTAAAGTTTCCTTTTTTTCGGAGGAAAATATTCTTTTAAAAAAACTCATACTTTTTTGTTCATGGTTTAAATAGAAGCCTTTTGCTTTAGTTTAGCCCTGATTTAGTGGAAATCCTTTTTTTTATAAAAAAGATTGCAACGGAAAGCAGGAACTACATTTAAAAAATGCTATTGGCTTGGCTTCAAATTTGTTCGACAAATATAAAAATAAAAAAGCTACTTCCGAACGAAAGTAGCTTTGATATATTGAGTTTGTTTGATTATTTCTTTGTTAAGAATGTATCTACATCTTCTGGAGACATGATTGCTTCCTGGAAAGTGTATGCACCAGTTTTTGGAGATTTAACCATTTTGATTGCTTTGGTTAATCTTTTTGATGCTGTTTGTAACGTTGCTACGGTTTTCTTTGCCATGACTTATATGTTTTATTGGAAACTTTTGGTTAAAAAAATTTCTAAATTATTTAATTTCTTTATGAACAGTCATTCTCTTTAAGATTGGATTAAATTTTTTAATCTCTAATCTGTCTGGAGTATTTTTTTTGTTTTTCTTAGTGATATAACGAGAAGTTCCAGGAAGTCCTGTTGCTTTATGTTCTGTACACTCTAAAATTACTTGGATTCTATTACCTTTCTTTGCCATCGTACTTTATTTTTTAAATAGGTTATCGAATTATCCGATAAATCCGTTAGCTTTTGCATCTTTCAATACAGCAGCTAAACCTTTTTTGTTAATAGTTTTAATTGTAGATGCAGCTACTCTTAGCGTAATCCATCTGTCTTCTTCAGCAAGATAGAAACGTTTTTTAACTAAGTTTACAGAAAATTTTCTCTTAGTTTTGTTCATAGCGTGAGAAACATTATTTCCTACCATCGCTCTTTTACCTGTAAGGTCACAAACTCTTGACATTATGCTTTTCTTTTATCGTTATTCAAAATCAGGGTGCAAACTTACGCAAAATAAATCATTGTAACAAAAAAATTATTGCAGATTTTTTAAAATTTCTTTTTGAAGCATTTCTAAAGCTTTATTTACAGTTCTATCTATCACTTTTTCACGTGGTTGACCAAAATTAAATTCTTCTACAATAATTTCATTTGGTGTTGCTAATGCTATGAAAACGGTTCCAACTTCGGCATTTGAATCGCCTTTGTTTGGTCCGGCATTTCCTGTTGTTGCAATGGCATAATCGGTTTTCATTACTTTTTGAACGCCAATTGCCATAGCTGAAGCAACTTCATGACTGACAACTGTTTTCTCCTTAATAATATCAGACGAAACATCTAAAACAGAAATTTTAGTATCGGTTGCATAACTTACAACGCTTCCTCTAAAATAATTAGATGCGCCAGAAACCGATGTTAACATTTGGGCTATTTTTCCTCCGGTGCAACTTTCGGCAGTGGCAATGGTTTTATTTTGAGAAGCTAACAATCTCCCAACGACAACTTCAATGGTTTCGTTTTCGTCAAAACCCACAATTATATCATTAATGATTTTGGTTAAACTTTCTACGTTTTCCTGAATAGCTTTTTCGAGAATTTCTTGATTTTTGCCTCGAGCTGTTAATCGTAAACGAACCCGTCCTGGACTTGGCAAATAGGCTAGTTTTATGAATTCGGGTAAATTATTTTCCCAATTTTCAATTCGTTCGGCTACTAAACTTTCGCCTTGACCATAAGTCAAAATGGTTTTGTGAATTATGTAAGGTCGTTCGTATTCTTGGACGATTTTTGGAACAATTTCGTTATCAACCAAATACTTCATTTCATAAGGAACGCCGGGCAACGAAACAAAAACGGTGTTTTCTTTCTTCATCCACATTCCTGGTGCTGTTCCCATTTTATTATATAAAACAGTACACTTGGACGGAACAAGCGCTTGTTCTTTGTTTAGTTGTGAAATTGGTCGTTTGTAAATTCCTTCTATCAATTCGGTTACATGTGCTAAAACAGCTTTATCTTCAATTAAAACATCATCAAAATAATCGCAAAATGTTTTTTTGGTTATATCGTCTTTGGTTGGTCCAAGTCCGCCAGTTATAATAACCAAATCTACTTTATTCTGAAGTTTTTCAAAAGTATCAACAATGTGTTGTTTATCATCCGAAATGGAAATCATCTCGTGCGTTTGAACTCCAATTTTATCTAAAGCTTTAGCAATATATCCAGAATTGGTATCTATTATTTGACCTATCAATATTTCGTCGCCAATGGTAACTATCGTTGCTTTCATCTGTTTTTTTGAGAATTTAGCACAAAGGTCACAAAGTTTTTTAGAATATAATAAAATAAATGACAATTTAATCCATTTGTTTACCATTTTTATTTTAGTATTTTTATGACCTATTTAAAACTAACTAAACCAAACACACAAAATGACATTCGATCCAAACGAATTAGAAGCAAGTGCTATATATAAATTACTAACAGGTTCAATTATTCCTCGACCAATTGGTTGGATTTCTTCCATTAGCGAAGACGGAATTAATAACCTTGCTCCTTTTTCCTATTTCAACATGCTTGGTGATGATCCGCCACATGTTATGTTTTCAACACGAAGAGATAATAACAAAAACAAAGACACATTAAACAATGTTCTAGCAACTAAACAATTTGTCGTGAATATGGTTACCGAAGATGTTGTTGAGCAAATGAACACCACATCCCAAAGTATTCCTGCTGATGAAAGTGAATTTGATTTAGCTAATCTTACACCAATTCCATCTATAAAAGTAAAACCAATGCGCGTCAAAGAAAGTAAAATTCATTTTGAATGTGAATTAGTGCATCATTATTTTCTTGAAGGACATCAACAAGGTGGCGCTTGCGTAGTTATTGGACGTATCGTCATGATGCATTTTGATGATCAAGTATTGCTAGAAGACTATAAAATCAACTTAGAAACATACAAACCTGTATCGAGATTAGCCGGTTCAAATTATAGTAAAATAGGTGAGATTTTTTCAATAAAAAGAAGTTGACAATATCAAAAGTCAAACTCAAAATTCAACTTCAATAATTTGTGAAAATTTGAAAAAACTGTGTTTAATAAAAATATAAAATGAGGATAAGATTGCTTCTTTCCTCGCAATGACAACATGAAAATAACAGTAATTGGTGGCGGTCCAGGCGGATTGTACTTTTCGATATTAACAAAAAAAGCACGTCCTGATTGGGAAATAACCGTTTATGAACGCAATAAACCTGATGACAGTTTCGGTTTTGGAGTTGTTTTTTCAGATGAAACCTTAAGCGAATTTCTAAAAAGAGACATGCAATCCTACGATTTAATTCGTTCGAATTTTGCTTATTGGGATGATATCATCATTGCTCGCGATGGACAAAGTGTAAATATTGCAGGAAATGGATTTTGTGGCTGTTCCAGAAAAAAATTGTTACAATTATTGCATCAACGTTGCCTTGAAGAAGGCGTAAAGCTGCACTTCGAACAAAATGTAGACGACTTATCGCAATTTTCAAACTCAGATATCATTGTCGCTTGTGATGGTATCGGAAGTCAGGTCAGAACGCAGTTTCAAGAGCAATTTGGAACCAAAATAGTAATGAAACAAAATCGTTTTGTGTGGTGTGGTTCAACAAAACCGCTCGATGCGTTTACTTATTTTTTTAGAAATACAGAACACGGATTGATTGTAGCTCATTCTTATCAATACGAACCTGGAATGAGCACATGGATTTTTGAATGTAGTAATGACACTTGGGAAAAACATGGTTTTGAAATCACCAATGAAGCCGATACTGTTTCAAAAATCGAAACTATTTTTGCTCAAGAATTAGATGGTCATTCATTAATTACTAATAAATCCAATTGGCGTCAATTCCCTCATATTACCAACGAAAAATGGTATCATAAAAACATCGTTCTTCTCGGCGATGCCAAAGCCACGGCACATTATTCCATCGGTTCAGGAACAAAATTAGCAATGGATAGCGCCATCGGTCTGTCTGATGCAGTTTTAGCAAATCCAAACGATGTTCAAGCTGCTTTTAAACAGTATGACAAATCCCGAAGAAATACCGTTGAGATGATACAACATGCAGCTTTGGTATCGCTGGATTGGTTTGAAAATATGGATAGAAATAACCAACATCCATTTTACCAATTTGCATTCGGATGCATGACACGTTCTAAAAAAGTAACTTTCGAAAATTTAAAATTAAGAGATGAAAGTTTTACAAATAAAGTTATAGAAGAATTCAATGGCAATTGCAATATCAATAACAAAAATCAATCGGCTGCTTTTTCAACCTTTAGACTTCGAGATTTACAATTGCAAAACCGAATTGTCATGTCATCAATGGGACAATATTCAGCAAAAGATGGTTTGGTAAACGATTGGCATTTTCAACATTATACATCGAGAGCAATTGGTGGTTTAGGATTAATAATGGCTGAAATGACGGCTGTTTCAGAAACTGGACGTATTACTTTAGGTTGTGCAGGTATTTATAATGAAAATCAAATTATTGAATGGAAAAGAATAACTAATTTTATTCATCAAAATACACAAACAAAAATCGGAATACAATTAGGTCATTCTGGTCGAAAAGGTGCTACTAAAAAACCTTGGGAAGAAAATGATTTGGATGAAAAATGGGAATTACTTTCCGCATCAGCAATTCCATTTAATGAAAAGTTTACAACACCAAAAGAAATGACTTTGTCAGATATGGATTTGATTTGTTCTCAATTCGTTCAAGCTACAAAAAATGCCGCCGAAGCCGATTTTGACATGATTGAACTGCAAGCGCATCATGGATTTTTATTAGCTTCCTTTCTATCGCCATTGACCAATATTCGAAATGATGAATTTGGCGGAAGCATCGAAAACCGATTGAAATTTCCATTGCGCGTTTTCACCGAAATGCGAAACGTATTTCCAAAAGAAAAACCAATGTCTGTACGAATTTCAGCAACCGATTGGGCAGAAAAAGGAATTTCAGAGAAAAATGTAATTGCCATCGCAACCGCTTTTAAAAACGCTGGAGCAGATATTATTAATGTTTCCACAGGAAATACTGTAGCTAATCAAAAACCCCAAACAGGCAGAATGTGGCAAGTTCCGTATTCAGATACTATTCGAAATACAGTACATATTTCAACAATTACCGTCGGAAACATAACCGATATTGATCAAATAAACACCATAATTTTAAATGGTAAAGCTGATTTAGTGGCTTTAGGAAAACCGTTGTTGCTCGATGCTAATTTTGTGCGCAACGCACAAGCCTATGAACAATTTCAACCTGAAGATATACCAAATCAATACAAAATGGGAATTTCACATTTATATCCATTAAAAGCTTCAGAACGAAGACAAACCGAAGGTATGAAAAAAGCGTTGAAACCGAAGAGTAATAAAAAGTAAAAAGCTGAATATTGTATGATTGTATATTGTAAAGTTGTACCAATATACTGTTATACAATATACAATTTTTCAAATGAAACATTACGAAGATAATTTTGCACACAACAATCTTCCAAATCAGGATTTACAACCTGATTATACTTTCTTGGATTTACCGCAATTCAGTCATTCAGATCCCGAAATTTCGGGACTAAATTGTGTTCATCGATTATTGGATTATCAAATTGAAATTGGAAACGGTAACAACATTTACATTCGTACATTCACAGAAACTTGGACCTATCAAGATTTATTCGAAAAAGCCAATCAAATTGCTCATGTTTTAGTGGATGATTTGGGATTAAAATCTGGAAATAGAGTTTTAATTCGTTCTGCCAACAATCCAATGATGGTCGCTTGTTGGTTTGCTATTTTAAAAGCCGGCGGAATTGTAGTCGCAACCATGCCACTTCTTCGCTCCAAAGAATTAACAACCATAATTAATTGTGCCGAAATCAGTCATGCCTTTTGCGACAGCGAATTATCCGAAGAAATGAATTTTGTAAAATCAGATTTTCTACAAGAAGTCTGCTTCTACAGAAATGGAAATTTGGAACAATTAATGACTACCAAACCCAAAACTTTTGATAATTTTCATTCCAAAGCTGACAGTGTTGCGCTAATCGGATTTACTTCGGGAACAACAGGTTTGCCAAAAATGACGGCTCACTATCATAGAGACATTTTAAATATTTGCGAAGCATTTCCAAATTATTCATTACAACCAACACAAAACGATGTATTTACAGGAAGTCCGCCAATTGGATTTACCTTTGGTCTAGGTGGATTGGTTTTGTTCCCAATGTATTTTGGAGCATCAACATTTTTAATCGAAAAACCTTCGCCAGACCTTTTGCTACAAGCCATTCAAGATTACAAAATAACCGTATGTTTCACAGCACCAACAGCTTGGCGAATTATAACAACTAAAGTAAATGAATTTGATATTTCCAGCTTACGCAAATGTGTTTCAGCAGGAGAAACTTTACCTTTGAAAGTTTGGCAAGATTGGTATGAAGCTACTGGCTTGAGAATCATCGATGGTATTGGCGCAACCGAACTTTTGCATATCTTTATATCGTCCAACGAAACCAACATCAAACCTGGTGCAACTGGCTCACCAATAACAGGTTACGAAGCAAAAATTATTGATACAAACGGAAATGAAGTCCCAAGAAATCAAGCCGGAAGATTAGCCGTTCGTGGCATTACAGGTTGCAAATATCTAAATCGTGAAGAAAAACAAAAGGAATATGTCGAAAACGGTTGGAACATCACAGGCGATATATTTCGTCAAGACGAAGACGGCTATTTTTGGTTCGTAGCTCGTGGCGACGACATGATTATTTCCGCTGGTTATAACATTGCGGCGATTGAAGTAGAAAGTGTTTTACTAACCCATGAAGCTATTTTAGAATGTGCAGTAGTTGGTTTGCCCGACGAAGAACGTGGCATGTTAGTTTGTGCGCATATTGTTTTAAAAGAAAAATTAAACGCTACAGAAAACATGAAAAATCACATTCAACATTGGTTCAAACAAGTCGCTGCACCATACAAATATCCAAGAGTAATTTATTTTGTTGAAACATTACCCAAAACAGAAACTGGTAAAATTCAACGATTTAAATTGAAAAGTTAGTTATTTTTTGGAGCTATTTCCAGCTATCCGTTGCAATCTTTTCTTTTTTTAAAGAAAAAAAGAAAAGGATTTCCACTACTATCTGGGCTAAAACATCAGGAATAACTAGTAACAAATTTAAAATCCGTGTTAATCTGTAAAATCAGTTTAATCCGTGGCAAAAAATAAGTAAAATAAACACAATCATCTGAATTCGTGCAAATTTGTGCAATTCATGTAAAAAAATAACTAATGAAATTCATAAAACAAGAAAAAATACGTTTCAAACACATCGACTACGCCGGAATAGTGTTCTATCCACGATTTTTAGAAATGCTCAACGATTTAGTCGAAGACTGGTTTGAAGAAGCATTGGAAAGACCATTTTCCAAAATTCACGAAACCAACGGAATTCCAACCGTTGATTTAAAAGTGCAATTCAAAAACGCAGCAAGAATTGGCGAAATTCTAACCAAATCACTTTGGGTAAAAGAACTAAAAAACTCCTCCATCATCTGCGGATTTCAATTTATAAACCAACAAGAAAAAACCGTACTCGAAGGCGAAGTAACACTAGTAAGCGTAGCCATTCAAGAAGACAGACAAAGCATCAAAGCCGAAGCTTTTAATGAGGAAATGAAAGATAAAATTAATATATATTTAAATTCATAAAAAACTTAGTGAAACTCTGTGTTAACTTAGTGAAACTTTGTGTAACAACATAAAATATGGACTTCAAAAAATTCAAAGCCGCAACCGTCCAAACATCACCCGTTTTTCTAAACGTAGAAAAAACGATTGACAAAGCCATTTCTTTCATCAAAGAAGCCAGTCAAAACGGAGCACAATTAATCGCTTTTCCCGAAGTTTTCATTTCGGGTTATCCCTATTGGAATTGGATCATGACACCAGTGCAAGGAAGCAAATGGTACGAAGAATTATATAAATCATCTGTAAAAATTACCGATAATTCATTGAAACCGTTATTTCAAGCGGCAAAAAATTTTAATTGTCATATCGTCATCGGAATCAACGAACGTGGGGACAGTTATGGCGAAATTTACAACACCAATCTTATTATTGACAATCACGGAAATCTGATTGGAAAACATAGAAAATTAGTGCCAACTTGGGCAGAAAAACTCACTTGGACATCGGGCGACGGTTCTTCTTTAAAAGTATATGATACCGAAATTGGACCAATTGGAACGTTGGCATGTGGTGAAAATACAAACACATTAGCAAGATTTACATTATTATCACAAGGTGAATTAATTCATATTGCCAACTACATTTCGCTTCCGGTTGCGCCACCAGATTACAATATGGCTGAAGCAATTAAAATTCGTGCAGCAGCTCATTCATTTGAAGGAAAGTTATTTACAATAGTTTCGTGTTCTACAATTTCTCAAGAAATAAAAGACGCTTTACGAGAAGATGTTCCAAATGTTGATGAACTTTTAACTAGAAAAAATTCTGCCTTTTCAGGATTTATTGGTCCCAATGGTGCTGTAATCGGAACACCGCTAATTGATGATGATGGAATTGTGTACGCCGATATCGATTTGGAGAAATGCATACAACCCAAACAAATGCACGACATTCTAGGACATTACAATAGATTTGATATTTTCGATTTACGAGTAAACATTGCTCCTACTCGGAAAATTACGTTTATTGATAATCATGAAGAATTTAATAAAAGATAGCAATTAAACCATTAAGGAATTAAGTTTCATTAAGAGATAACTTAATTTTCTTAACTATCTTAATGGTTAAAAAAAATAATAGTTATGAACGAAAATCATTCAGACGATCAAATAGGAAGAGCGCGAGTTCACGACACACCAGAACTCGAGGCATACTACAAAGAACTAGAAACCCTTGGAGCTGGCGCATTATGGACAGTTGCTAACGATATCGAGCCTTGGGAACCAAGAAGTTCATCAGTTCCAATGCTTTGGAAATACGATGATTTACGCGAATTAGTGCTAAAATCATCCGAATTAGTTACGCCAGAACAAGCAGGAAGACGCGTTGTTTATCTAGTAAACGACAAACGAAAAGACGTTTCCGCAGCTGTTGGTTGGTTGTACACTGGAATTCAAGTTACACGTCCAGGCGAAAGTACATCAGCACACAAACACAAAGCATCGGCATTGCGCTTCATTATGGAAGGCGAAGGCGGATATACTGTGGTTGACGGAAACAAAATCACATTTGAAGTCAACGATTTTGTGATTACTCCAAATTCCACTTGGCACGAACACGGCGTTGATGCAAACGGAAAAACCTGCATCTGGCAAGACGGATTGGATATTCCGTTGGTAAATGCTTTAGAGGCCAATGATTATGCAGTTTATGATGGCAAACAACCATTAGATTTTCCAGTAAATTATTCACCTTTAACTTATGGAACTTCGGGATTTATTCCTGCGGATAAAGCTTGGGACAAACCCTATTCACCATTATTCAAATATTCTTGGAAAACTGTTTATCCAGCATTATTAGAAGCTGTAAAAGTCAATGAAATCAATCCGTTTGATGGAATTTTAATGCAGTATTCCAATCCATTAACTGGTGGTCATGTCATGCAAACCATGAGTGCTTCGATGCAATTATTACCAGCTGGTTTCAAAGGAAAAGCGCATAAACATACAGGTTCGTTTGTGTACCAATGTGCCAAAGGAATCGGCTATTCCATCATCAACGGAAAACGATTTGACTGGAAAGAACGGGATATTTTCTGCGTTCCAAGTTGGGCATGGCACGAACATCATAATTTATCCAAAACGGAAGATGCATGTTTGTTCTCGTTCAACGACTTACCAGTTATTGAAAAATTAGGATTATATCAGTCACGAGAATTAGAAGAAAATAATGGAAATCAGAAAATAGAATAAAGAGAAAAGAATAAAGAGAAAAGAATAAAGAAAATAGACATTGCATAATCACTAAAAAAAACTTTGCGAACTTCGCGTCAAACTTAGCGTTCTTTGCAGTTAAAAAAAAAATATGAAACTACTTACCTACAAAGCATTTAAAACATTTTTGTTTTTTATTTTACTATTAATTTCAAGTGTAAACCAAGCACAAAAGGTTGATTTTACTAGCATTACAATAAATCAAAAGGATTATTATCAAGAGTTGGATTTTGAACTAGTTTTAAAGAAAATTATAATTCCCGTAACGATAAATAATAAAACCTATAAATTCTTATTGGATACTGGTGCGCCAAATATAATTTCTAATACCGTTTTAAAAGAGTTAGAAATTGAAAATCAAAAAAATATTTCAGTTTCAGATGCTAATAATAAGCAGCAAGAGATGAATCTTGTACTTGTAAAGTCTATTAAAATAAATGATTTAGATTTTCGAAACTCAGCAGCTATCGTATCTGATTTAAACAATCATTTCCTTTTAAAATGTTATGGAATTGACGGTTTTATTGGTAGTAATTTATTACAAAACTCAGTGCTTAAAATAAGTTTAAAAGATAAAAAAATAGTAATTACTAATGATGTTAAAAAACTTAAACCTACCGCCAAACCCACAAAATTAAAACTAGTTGGCGCACAAAAATCGCCTTTTGTTGCCTTAACAATTTCTGGAAAAAACTGCGATATAGGAACCGAATATGCACTTTTAGATACGGGAATGGACGGATTATATGACATTTCAAATCGCATCAACACACTGTTTCAAAAAGAAAATATCGTTGAAAAATTAGCCTCCAATATTGGAGCCGCCGATATTGGCCTTTTTGGAGTTAATGACTCAAAAGAACAACATCTTGTAAAAATCAATGCACTAAAAATTAATCAGACCAGTTTTGAAAATATCATAACGACAACTACAGATGACGATAACTCCCGAATAGGACTTGATTTACTGAAATACGGAGATGTTATTATTGATTTTAAAAACAAAAAATTCTATTTTGAAGCCGAAGAAAAAATCAATTTAAACGATAAACAGCCACCAGTGTCATTGTCATTCAATGAAAATCATAAGATAATTATAGGACATGTATGGAATAACGATTATTTGGATAAAATTCAATTTGGTGATGAAGTGATACGTTTGGATAGCTACAATTTTAGAGAAATGAACACTTGTGATATTTTAATGACCAGACAATTAATTAAAGAAAAATCAAGCTATGAAATGGAAATTTTAAGAGAAGACAACACTACCTTTACAATAAAAATTGAAAAATAATGAAACTACTTACCTACAAAACACAAGACACCGAACCAAGATTAGGCTTCATCCATAACAATCAAGTAATTGACATGGAGGATTTTGGCGAAATATCCAATTTCCCATTGCCAAATGATATGTTGGATTTAATCGACATGGGATATGAAATAATTGCCGAAATCACCGAAATGATTTCAGAAACTCCAGAAAATTTCTTCGAAGAAATCTGTTATGAAATGGACGAAGTAACCATCCTCGCTCCTATCGAAAAACCTCGAAAAAATATCATCGGAATAGGTTTAAATTACACGGAACACGTTGCAGAAAGTGCTCGAACATTAGACACAACTGGAAAACTTCCTCAAAAACCAATCATTTTCTCAAAACCACCAACAACCGTTACATCCACAAATACCGAAATCATCAAAAACACAAAACTAACCGAACAATTGGATTGGGAAGTGGAATTAGCAGTGGTAATTGGTAAAAAAGGAAAATATGTTGCTAAAGAAGATGCAATGGATTATGTTTTTGGATATACTGTAATCAACGATATTTCGGCTCGTGATTGTCGTCGTGAAGGACAATGGATTGTATCAAAAGGTCAAGATACCTTTGCGCCAATGGGACCAATTTTAGTCACCAAAGACGAAATCGAAAATCCACACAACCTGAATTTATCATTAAAAGTGAACGGCGTTGAGAAACAAAACTCAAATACAAAATTCTTACTTTTCAACATTAATGATTTAATTGAAGATTTGAGTATCGTTTTCACTTTAGAACCAGGCGATATCATTGCAACCGGAACTCCATCAGGCGTTGGCGCAGGAAGAAATCCACAAGAATGGATGTACGATGGCGATGTTGTGGAAGCTACTGTTGAAGGAATTGGAACGATTGTGAATACGGTTAAAGAAATATAAAATTAGTATTCAGTCACAGTTTTCAGTTTTCAGACTGCTTACTGTGACTGAGTCAGCAAACTAAAATATAGATGAAATATAGAATAGGACAAATAGTTCCATCAAGTAACGTTACGATGGAAACCGAAATACCAGCAATCTTTCGTTCTCGTGAAACCATTTTGCCAGAACGTTTTACCTTCCATTCGAGCAGAATGCGAATGAAAAAAGTAACCAAAGAAGAACTTGAAGCTATGGATGCCATGAGTTTGAAATGCGCTCAAGAACTTTCTGATGCACATGTTGACGTAATGGGTTATGCGTGTTTGGTTGCCATTATGAGCATGGGAAGAGGTTATCATTGCGTATCGGAAGTGAATTTGCACCAGGAAACTGTGGCCAACGACTTTCCTACTCCAATTGTTACTTCTGCTGGAGCTTTAATTAATGGATTGAAAGTTTTGGGAGCGAAACAAATTTCGATAATTACACCTTACATGCGACCTTTAACCGATATGGTTGTAGATTACATCGAACATCAAGGCATCAAAGTAAAAGAAAGTATTGCTTTGGAAATTCCAGATAATTTGGAAGTTGCTGCTCAAAATCCGTTGAATTTATTGGAAATTTACAAGCAATTGGATTTGACTGATGTTGATGTTTTAGTAGTTTCTGCCTGCGTTCAAATGCCGTCTTTGGAAGCTGTTGATTTAATTCAGGCGGAATGTGGAATTCCTGTTACCTCTGCCGCAGTTTGTACTACCTTTGAAATGATGAAAAAGTTAGGAATTGAAGCAAAATCAGCTATTGGTGGCGAATTATTGAGTGGAAAATATTAGTGAATAAAAGAATTCAAAATAGGATTGCTTTTGGTCTATTTGCTTTTGGCGGACTTTATATGCTGAATCTTTTTGGATTGTATTTTGTTATGTGTGTTCCAATACTGATAATTATTTATATTCTGGTAATCAAATTCTTGAAATAAAAAAGGAGTTCAAATGAACTCCTTATTTATTTCTAATACTTCAACAATTCCAACAACTCTTTCTCAAATCTTACTTTAGGTAAATATTGATCTTCCAAAGATTTTACAAATGGAATTGGACTTTCTAAACTTCCAACTCTACGAACTGGCGCATCGAGATATTCAAAACACTGCTCCATAATTAATGCTGAAATATCACTTGAAATTCCTCCAAACAAAGTATCTTCCTGAAGAATAATACATTTTGAAGTTTTCTTTACAGAAGCAAAAATTGTTTCAGTATCTAGCGGTTGCAATGTTCTTAAATCGATTACATCTGCTTTAATTTCTGTGTTTTTTGACAAAGTATCTAAAACCCAATGAACGCCAGCACCAAAGGAAATAATCGTTACATCTGAACCTTCTTTAATAAACGAAGCTTTACCAAAAGGAATAGTATAATAATTTTTAGGCACATCTTGATAAACAGAACGATACAACTGCTTGTGCTCAAAATAAAGCACCGGATTTGGATCATTAATTGCGGTATTTAACAATCCTTTTGCATCATATGGAAATGCTGGATAAACCACTTTTAAACCTGGCGTTTTAGTAAACCAAGCTTCATTGGTTTGTGAGTGAAATGGTCCAGCTTGAGTTCCGCCACCGCAAGGCATTCGAACGACAACATCGGCTTTTTCTCCCCAACGATAATGTTGTTTTGCCAATAAATTCACTATCGGATTAAATCCAGAGGAAACAAAATCGGCAAATTGCATTTCGACAATTGCTTTGTATCCATTGATAGACAAACCGTTTGCGGCAGAAACAACAGCACTCTCACAAATTGGCGTATTGCGAACACGTTCTTTGCCAAATTGCTCTACAAAACCTTCGGTAATTTTAAATGCTCCGCCATATTCGGCAATGTCTTGTCCCATGATTACTAAATTTTCATGGCGTTCCATTGATTGTCTAAGCGATGATGAAATAGCATCGATTACACGAATATTTTCTACTTCTGAAGATGGATTAACTTCATCAAATTGATATGGCTTGTAAACATCATTTAATTCTTCGAATAAATCAGCTTCAAAATCGGGTTCGGCTTGCGTGATTGCCCAATGTTTGTCGATTTCTTTCTTGATAACTGATTTTAATTCAGCATCTAATTCTTCCGAAAGCACTCCAACATTAATTAGATACTCTTTATAATTTGAAACGGGATCTTTTTTTGCCCATTCGTCCATCAGTTCTTGAGGAACATATTTTGTTCCGCTGGCTTCCTCATGACCACGCATTCTGAAGGTTTTAAATTCCAATAAAACTGGTCTTGGATTTTCAGCAAGCGATGCTTTTAATTCCGCTATTTTATTATAAACTTCTAGAATATTATTTCCGTCAATGATATGACTTTCCATTCCGTAGCCAATTCCTTTATCGGCTAGATTTTCACAACGATATTGCTCGTTTGTTGGTGTGGAGAGTCCATAACCGTTATTTTCTATCACAAATAGAACAGGCAAATCCCAAACCGCAGCAATGTTTAACGCTTCGTGAAAATCACCTTCAGATGTTGCACCTTCTCCAGTGAAAACAGCCGTTACTTTTCCATTTTTTTTCAATTTATTGGCTAATGCAATACCATCGGCTACACCCATTTGTGGACCAAGATGGGAAATCATTCCTATAATGTTGAATTCCTGAGTTCCAAAATGAAAACTTCTGTCGCGACCTTTTGTAAAACCAGATTTCTTTCCTTGCCATTGCGAAAACAATCGGTGCAAAGGAATGTCTCTTGAGGTAAAAACACCAAGATTTCTGTGCATTGGTAAAATGTATTCGTCTTTGTCTAAAGCATTGGTTATTCCTACCGAAATTGCCTCTTGTCCAATTCCTGAAAACCATTTGGATACTTTGCCTTGACGAAGAAGAATTAGCATTTTTTCTTCAATCATTCTCGGCATCAATAATCGTTTGTATAAATCAAGTAATCTTAAATTGGAAAGGTCTTTTCTATCAAAGTTCATTGTTTGTTTTTTTAGCTTCGCAAAAGTATGAAAGAGTTTTTGTTTTTTGAAGTTTATTGATGGGAGTTTCTATTTAATAAATCCATTTAAAATTGTTTTTATTCATAGAATAGCTATCCTTTTTACAATTCTTTTATTTTATTACTTGATTATACTTTTCTGAAAAACATCTAGTTTTTCGGTATTACGTTTTTTTAAGGTTTATTTGTATTGATTTCTACCTGTCAATTGTTGAAATTGAAAAGTTTTTAAACCCTATTGAAAAGCTTTAAAAAGCTTGTCAAGATTTTGAATATTAAATTAGAAAACAATATTAGATTATATAAATGGTTTGTTGTGAAATGAAAAAATCCGCTGGTTGGCGGATTTTTTCTTTTGGTTTTACAAATTATTAAGCAGATTCTTGTTGAGAAGAAGCGTTTGCCATGGTGATGTTAATATCTATTCTTTCGTTTTTCACTATTCCGATGGCTTGGTTGACCGTTTGGAATAGTACTTTATTGAACGTAAAGGAATCTAAACCGGCAGGAAGGCTTTTGAATTCAAAATACTCTTTGGCAGTTGTAAGTGTAGAGAGTTTTGCATTTAGTGCTGTTACTTCTACATTTTCGATAGGTAAACCATTTACATCGTAAACGAAACCACGAAGGGAAAGTTTTTTGCCGTGGTAATCGATAATTTTTCTATTATCGTAGTATTCGTTTTTGAAGGCTGGTTGTCTTCTAGCGACTGTATTTACAAGTGCATCAAGGTTTTCTAAAATTTCTGCACATTCTATGAATAACTCACCGATTTCTCTATTGATTTGTTTGCGAGAAACGATTTTGTTACGAGGTTTTGACAACTCTTCTCTGAAAAGAGTGAGTTTAGCAGACAGTTCCGCTAATGTTGTAACGGTTACACCATAAGGCTGGATGTCTGGCTGGATGTTGAAAGCGATATTGTGGACTTCTTCACAATAATCGGCGGTGGTTGAATCTCTTGCTCTTTCGAGTTTGGATTTTTGCATTTGGTCCATTTTGGCTAAAAGGACGTTGTTTTTTTGTTTGAGCGCCAGCGCTCTACATGCCGCAACTACATCGAGGGTTAGCTCAATTAACTCTACTTTTGTGTCGATCTTGTCGGCATGAAATCCTTTGTTGCTTGAGCTTTGTAAACCGTTTAGCGTACCGATTTGAGCGTTTTTGTTCTCCAGTTCGTCTAATAGGGTTACGTAATCAGGCATTAAGGCTTTGATTGTTTCTGGTACCGTTAAGTTGAACGATACCACACTTCTTTGCATAGAGAAAGTGTTTTCTTTTCTAGCGTCCATAATAATAGTTTTTAAATTAGTAAATAGTAGTTTGGGTACTACGTCTGACTTTCAGCATGTTAAAAAGCTAAACGAGTTTTTTAATACGAAACAAACTTCAAATGCATTTTTATTAAAATTAATGTTAAATAGTAATTTTATTAATTATTTTTTAACAAATTAATTTTATTAAACACTTTAATTGAGGATTTTTTATTTATTTTATTAAAATACTGAATTGCTATTTTTTATTTTTTCTTACCTTTTTAATTACTTTTCTTATAAAAAATTTATTTTTTTCTCTAACTTTCTAAAAATGAATAAATACTGAATATATTTTAACTAATAAAACTAGATTGTTACTCTTATAAAAAACTATGTGTTTTAAACCTTTTTTACTCTTCTTTTACTGGATGGAGTTACTACAGGATTTTAGATGAAATGGCTAAAAATGAAATGGTTTTGGTTTTTAAAAGCGAAATCCTCGCAGGTTTTAAAACTCTGCGAGGATTAGCCACGTAATACATTGGCTGATGGTTATTTGACAATGTATTAATGTATTGTTTAACGTTATAATTGAAGGTGTTTTTAAAGTATAAAAAAACCGCTGGAAGGTGGTTTGGTTTGGTTTTGAGGGTAAAGTTATTTGAGTTATTGACTTTGTTTGTGGGCACGGATTGCAAATCC
>NZ_JACTAC010000039.1 GCF_014486675.1 Flavobacterium macrobrachii | reverse complement strand
ACCACCACCTGTCATTCCCGCGAAGGCGGGAATCCATTTCCAACCCACGGAAACTCAATTCTAATCAACGGAAACTCAATTCCAACCCACGGAAATTAAATTCTAATCGGCGGAAACTTTATTCTAACCCACGGAAACAAATTTCCAACCCACGGAAATTCAATTCTTATCAGCGGAAACTAATTTCTAACCCACGGAAACTCAATTCCAACCCACGGAAACTAATTTCCAATCGACGGAAACTCAATTCTAATCCACGGAAGCTAATTTCCAACCGACGGAAACTCAATTCCAATCGGCGGAAACCCCATTCCTATTGGCTTTATTAAAAAACCAATCAACCCAAACCAAATACCCAACAACCTTTAACCAAAAAAACCATTCCAAAACAAATTCCAAACCATTCCCCGTTAAAAAACAACACTAAATCGGTAATTTAAAAAAAACAATTACATTTGTCCGCACAAACAATCGGGATATGGCAAAGAATTTAGTTATCGTAGAGTCACCAGCTAAGGCTAAAACAATCGAAAAATTTCTAGGGAAAGAATACCAAGTAGAATCAAGTTATGGACATATTGCCGACTTGCCTTCAAAAGAAATAGGAGTAGATGTTCTAAATGGTTTCAAACCAAAATATGAAGTTTCATCCGATAAAAAAGCACTCGTAAAAAAACTAAAAGATCTTTCAAAATCAGCCGAAATGGTTTGGTTGGCTTCCGATGAAGACCGCGAAGGAGAAGCCATTTCTTGGCACTTAGCGGAAGAATTAAAATTAGACAAATCCAAAACAAAACGTATCGTTTTCCACGAAATCACCAAAACCGCTATTCAAAAAGCAATTGAAAATCCTCGTGGAATAGATTACAATCTAGTAAATGCACAACAAGCTCGAAGAGTTCTAGATAGATTAGTAGGTTATGAATTGTCCCCAGTTTTATGGAAAAAAGTAAAAGGCGGACTTTCAGCAGGTCGTGTACAATCAGTCTCAGTTCGTTTAATAGTAGAACGCGAAAGAGAAATTCAAGATTTCAAAGCCGTTGGTTCTTATGCAGTTTCAGCCGAATTTACTAACGAAGCTGGAAAAACCGTTAAAGCCAAATTACCAAAAAACTTCGCTACTAAAAAAGAAGCCGAAGATTTCCTAAATAAAAGCATCGGAGCAAATTATAAAGTAGCCGATTTAGAAACCAAACCAACAAAAAAATCACCAGCAGCTCCGTTTACAACTTCTACGTTACAACAAGAAGCAGCCCGTAAATTATACCTTCCAGTAGGAATCACCATGCAGTTAGCGCAACGCTTGTACGAAGCCGGATTGATTACTTATATGAGAACCGATAGTGTGAATCTTTCTCAAGAAGCAACCGCAGCAGCGCAAGCCGAAATCACAAAATCATATGGTGCAGAATACAGCAAACCTAGAAGTTTTGTAACCAAAGCAAAAGGTGCGCAAGAAGCTCACGAAGCCATTCGTCCAACGGATATGTCGTTGCATACGGTAAATATCGACAGAGATCAAGCTCGTCTGTATGATTTAATTTGGAAAAGAACGTTAGCTTCCCAAATGGCTGATGCCGAATTGGAACGAACTAATGTAAAAATTCAAGCCGACAAACATTCAGAAGTTTTTCAAGCCACCGGAGAAGTAATAAAGTTCGAAGGATTTTTAAAAGTATATCTTGAAGGTAACGATGATGACGATGAAGAACAAGAAGGAATGTTGCCAGCATTAAAAATAAATGAAAAATTAGACAATCAATTAATTGTAGCCAAAGAACGTTTTACCCAACCACCAAGTCGTTATACAGAAGCTTCTTTGGTAAAAAAATTAGAAGAATTAGGGATTGGTCGACCATCAACCTATGCGCCAACCATTTCTACAATTATCAATAGAAATTACGTAGAAAAAGGAACATCCGAAGGAAAAGAACGCAAATACGGTCAGTTGACTTTGAAAAACGGTCAGGTAAAAACAGAAGTTCTAAAAGAAAATACAGGTTCCGATAAAGGAAAACTAGTTCCAACCGATATTGGAACCATCGTAAATGACTTCTTGGTAAAAAACTTTGAAGCTATTTTGGATTATAATTTTACAGCCAAAGTAGAACAAGATTTTGACGAAATCGCCGAAGGAAATATCGATTGGGCAAATATGATGCAAGATTTCTACAATAAATTCCATCCCAATGTTCAAGAAGTAGAAAAAAATGCCGACCGCGAAAGTGGTGAAAGAATACTAGGAAAACATCCTGAAACAGGTAAAACAGTTTTAGTTCGTTTAGGGAAATTTGGAGCAATGGCTCAAATCGGTGATGCAGACGACGAAGAAAAACAGTTTGCAAGCTTACGTCCAGAGCAAAATATGGGAAACATTTCCCTTGAAGAAGCTTTGAAGTTGTTTTTATTGCCAAAATCATTAGGAGATTACAAAGGAGAAGAAGTAGAAGTAAGCAATGGACGTTTTGGTCCTTATGTTCGCTTTGGAAAACAATTCATTTCATTACCAAAAGGCGAAGAACCATTGGATGTAACTATGGAAAGAGCAAAAGAATTAATAGATGAAAAAGTAAAAGCCGATGCACCAATAGCAACCTATAAAAATATGGATGTTCAAAAAGGCGTTGGACGTTTTGGACCTTTCCTTAAATGGAACGGTATCTTTATTAATGTAAATAAAAAATACAACTTCGATAATCTATCACAATCGGACGTAGCTGAATTAATCGAAGAAAAATTACAAAAAGACATCGACAAAGTAATTCATAACTGGAGCGAAGAAGGTATTTTGGTTCAAAAAGCACGTTGGGGAAGATCAGAAATTACCAAAGGAAAAATCAAAATCGAACTAAGTAAAGATATTGATGCAGCTGCATTAACATTGGAACAAGTAAAAGAAATGATTGCAAAAAAAACACCTGAGAAAAAAACAGCGACAAAAAAAACGGCAACTAAAAAAGCACCAGCAAAAAAGAAATAAACTATGGAATTTGATTTTTTATCACCCGTTGATAATGAAATTATTGAATATGTAAGCTCACTTTCAACTCAAAACATGGGAAGCAAAGTCGCTTTTCATACCGATAAAGATTTCCCCGATTTAGATAAAATAAAAATTGCTATAATCGGAGTTCCCGAAAATCGCGGCGATAAGAAAGCCTATCAAGAAGTTAATTTGGATTTTATTCGTAAAGAATTCTACAGTTTATTTCCAGGAAATTGGCAAAGTTCAATAGCAGATTTAGGAGATATTCTTCCCGGTAATTCTTTGGATGATACTTTTTTTGCCTTAAAAAGAGTAGCTTCAAAATTATTAAAAAAAGGAATTGTACCGATAGTTATCGGAGGAAGTCAAGATTTAATCTATCCTTTATACAGAGCTTACGACGATTTAGAGCAAATGGTGAATTTGGTTTCCATCGATTCAAGATTTGATTTTGGAAAACAAGACGGAAGTATTTCGGCTGATTCATATATGTCAAAAATAATTATTGACGAACCTAATAATCTATTTAACTATTGTAATATTGGATATCAAACCTATTTTAATTCACAGGAAGAAATAGATTTGATAGAAAAATTATATTTCGATGCCTATAGATTAGGGGAAATTTCAAGTAATATTTCTTTGGCTGAACCTGTTTTGAGAGATGCAGATTTAGTAAATATAGATTTAACAACAATAAAAACATCAGACTCAGGAAATTTTACTAATTTTACACCTAATGGTTTCAATGGTAAAGAGATATGTAGTTTAGCACGTTATGCTGGAATTAGCGATAAGGTTAGCTGTTTTGGGATATTTAATCATGATAACACTAAACAAGAATCGGTGCTAATAGCCCAAATAATTTGGTATTTCATAGAAGGTTTTAATTTCCGTTCCAATGAATATCCATTCGGAAGTAAAGAAATGTACTCTAAATATATAGTACCGCTTGAAGAAGAAGAATTAGTGTTTTACAAGAGTAACAAAACAGAACGTTGGTGGATAGAAATACCTTTTTTTTCAGTAGCACACAATAAACTAAAAAAAAATACGTTATTACCTTGTTCACATGAAGAATATTTGGTTGCGTGCAATCAAGAGATACCAGAAAGATGGTGGAAAGCACAAAGAAAAAATGTTTTATAAATTAAAATTTGTATAAAAAAAACAAGTAATATATTAATTTTTGTAGTGTATTTATTATTTAATAATAAAAAACATGTATTTAATCGATATTTTTGTACTTTTTAACGATAAAAAATTTTTTTATTTCAAATAATAATTTTAGTTTTGTCATGTTAAATAATTTTTTGTGTTAATAATTGTTTTTTTAAAAAATTATAAATAGGTTTACGCCCTTAAAAATTGAGTATTCAAATAACCCCAATTTATATGAAGAAGTTCATCGCATTTGCATCAGTTTTAGCTTTATTAACTAGCTGTGGCCGTTCCAATGACAAAGGAGAGTTAGTAGGTGTTAAAGGTAAAAAATGGCATCCAGAAAAACCTTACGGTATGATATTGGTTCCTGGCGGAGCATTTATCATGGGTAAATCAGATGATGATTTAGCTAATGTACAAGATGCACCAACAAAAACAGTTACGGTTCGTTCCTTTTATATGGATGAGACTGAGATTACTAATAGTGAATATCGTCAGTTCGTTGAATGGGTAAAAGATTCAATCATAAGAGTGCGCTTGGCTATTTTTGCTGATGAACAAGGTTTAACTGCTGGAGGAAAAAGCGGAGGAAAAGGTGGAAGTATTGGAGATTTTGCATTTAGTGATACAGATCCTGCAAAAATGACTCCTTATGATAAGTACATGTATGAGAACTATTACAGTGTAGGAACTGATGATGATCCTTATGCTGGTAGAAGATTAAATAAAAAAATTAAATTAATTACAGATACGAGTAAATATCCTGATGAATTTTACACTGAAGTTATGGATACTATGTATTTGCCTCTTGCTGAATCTTTTAATGGTCTAAGAACTATTGATGTTCGCAAACTGAAATTTAGATATTCATACATGGATATTCAGGCAGCTGCAAAAGCAAAAGTAGGCAAGAGAAGTAAGTTTATTAAAACAGAACAGCAGGAAATCTATCCAGATACTACAGTTTGGATTAAAGATTTTAGCTATTCATATAATGAGCCAATGCACAATGACTATTTCTGGCATCAAGCTTATGGAGATTATCCGGTAGTTGGTGTTAGTTGGAAACAAGCAAAAGCATTTTGTGCATGGAGAACTCTAAATAAAAATGCTTACATTAAATCAAAAAAGAAGAAAAAAGATTTGATTAACACATTTAGACTGCCAACTGAGGCTGAATGGGAATATGCTGCACGTGGTGGATTAGAGTCAGGAGCTTATCCTTGGGGTGGACCTTACACTAAAAATGATAGAGGTTGTTTCTTGGCCAACTTTAAGCCTAATAGAGGAGATTATGCTGCTGACCAAGCACTATATACAGTTGAGGCTAAATCTTATGAGCCAAATGGTTATAATCTATACAACATGGCAGGGAATGTTGCTGAATGGACTGACTCTTCATATGACCCAGCTGCTTATGAATATGTTTCTTCAATGAATCCTAATGTTCCAGATTCTAAAAATATGAGGAAAGTCGTTCGTGGTGGTTCGTGGAAAGATGTAGCCTACTTTTTGCAAGTTTCAACAAGAGATTTTGAATATGCGGACACTGCAAGAAGTTATATTGGTTTTAGAACTGTTCAGGATTACATGGGAACACAAGTGACAGGAAACACTGGTAAAGCTCCTAGAAAATAGAGTATATTAACTAACTTAAATTATATTAACTTAACTAACTAATTTTTTTTATTATGGCATTATTATCACCAAAAGTAATGAACTTCGCATACGGTATGGGTGCGGCAATTGTAATTATCGGAGCATTATTTAAAATCGCTCATTTTGAATTTGGACCATTCACAGGAACTGTGATGTTAACTATAGGACTTGTAACTGAAGCATTAATTTTCGCAATTTCTGCTTTCGAAGCACCAGCAAAAGAAATTGACTGGTCACTTGTTTATCCAGAATTAGCTGGAGGCGAAGCTAAACCAAGAGATAAGAAAAAAGAAGATCCAGCAGATGCTCAAGGTTTATTGTCTCAAAAATTAGACAACATGTTGAAAGAAGCTAAAATTGATGGTCAATTAATGGAAAGCTTAGGAAACAGTATAAAAAACTTTGAAGGAGCAGCAAAAGCAATTTCTCCAACAGTTGACTCGGTTGCTTCTACTAAAAAATATGCAGAAGAAATGACAAAAGCAGCTACACAATTAGAAACATTGAATGGTTTATACCAAGTTCAATTGCAAAGTGCTGAAAGAAATGCTGCAATCAACAATGAAGTTGCTGAAAACAATTTAAAATTAAAAGATCAAATGCAATCATTAACATCAAACTTGTCTTCATTGAACAATGTTTATGGTGGAATGTTATCTGCAATGAGTAATAGATAATTAGTTTTTTAACTATATTTTACTAACAAAATACTAATAAACTAATTAAGAAAAAATGGCAGGAGGAAAATTAACCCCTAGACAGAAGATGATTAACCTGATGTACTTGGTTTTCATCGCAATGTTGGCAATGAATATGTCAAAAGAAGTGCTTTCAGCTTTTGGTTTGATGAACGAAAGATTTGAAGGAGCTACTAATGCAGCAAATACTGCTAATGAATTTAGTCTTAAAGCATTAGATACTAAAGCGGCAGAGGCAAAAGGAGAGTTTATTGCGGCAGCAGCAACAGCTCATAAAGTAGAAGCAGCTACTAAAAAATTCTACGATTTCGTTGGAACTTTAAAAGAAGAAGTTCTCAAAGGAGTAGAGGCTGATGAGACAGGTAAACTTCCATATGAAGCAATGGATAAAGCTGATAATTTAGATCACAGCTGGTTTACAGGTGATGGATACACTGCAAGAGGAAAAGAAGTTTTGGCAGCTATTGAGTCTTATAAATCTGATTTAAAATCAGCTTTATCAGATCCTAAATATGCTTCTATTCTTAAAGAAATAAATAATAAGTTTGATTTGTCAGATGTTGCGAACAAAGAAGGTATTAAAGTTAAATTTTTAGATTACCACTTTAAAGGATTTCCAGCAATTGCTTCATTAGCTAAACTTTCTGCTTGGCAAAACGATGCTAAAAAAGTTGAATCTGATGTTATTAGTACGGCTTTAGGGAAAGCTGCTGTTGACGAATCTTCATACAGTAAGTTTCAAGCTATTGTTGCTTTGGATAAAAATGTGTATTTTCAAGGTGAACCTGTAACTGGTAAAGTAGTTTTAGGGAAGTATGATCCTAATGCTCAATTTAGCGGTTTTCAAGGTCCAGGGAAATTAGTTAATGGACAAGCTGTGATTTCAACTACTGCAGGAGCAGTTGGTGAGCAAACTCTTGGTGGTTCATTTAATTTTGTTGAAAATGGCAAACCAATTAAGCTTGAATTCAAAGGAAAATATGTAGTTGTACCGCGTCCAAATTCAGCTAATATTTCTGCTGATAAAATGAACGTAGTATATAGAGGTTTACCAAATCCATTGACAGTTTCATTTGCTGGAATTGGGGATAATAATGTTACTGCTTCTGGTCCAGGTGTTTCTCCTGCTGGTGGAAAAGGCAAATACAATTTAAATCCAGGTTCTGGTACTGAGGTTACGGTGACTGCAACAGGAAAAATGACTGACGGTAAAACGGTTTCTGATAAAAAAGTATTTAGAATTAAAAATATTCCAGCGCCACTTGGAGCAATCGGTGGTGTGACTGGAGTTCAAAAAGGTCCTAAATCACGTTTAGAAGTTTCTCAAATTAGTGCTGTATTACCAGATTTCTTATACGATTTAAATTTTCAAGTAACTCAGTTTACATTTAAAGTGCCTGGTCAAGCTGCAATAGTGGTAAATGGAGGTTCTGTGAATGCTCAATGTAAGGCAGCTTTAGCAAGAGTTACACGTGGAGACCAAGTAACAATTTCTAATATTAAGTCTAAATTAGTTGGTGGAGTTGGTAATTTAGTTATCAAAGATGCTGCACCTGTAGTTTATGAAATACAATAATAATTTGAGTTAGTATTTCTTACTTAAATAACTTATAATTAAAAACATGAAAATTAAAAATCTTTTATTCGTTGCATTTGTATTGGCTAGTTCTTTAACGATTTCAGCTCAATCAAATCTGTTGAATGCCAAAACTCCTGATGAGATTGGTAAAAAAACAGCAGCTCAGTTAAACTCTGATAATGACAAACCACTTCCTTATGGTTATGTACATGATAGAGATGTTTTGATGGGTAAAACGATTTGGGAATTTATCGATATCGATGAACGTATCAACTTTCCTTTATATTACCCTATTGACACAGCTTTTGTTGGTAAGGATAGAAGATCTTTGTTTGATGTTTTAGTAAAAAATATTAAAAACGGCAAGATTACTGAAGTATATGCTGATGATTATTTTAATTCAAAAAAGACTTTAAAAGATATGGAGTCTTCATTTACTTTTGTTGATACAACTGAAGCTGGAAAGGATGAAATAAATAACTATTATGATGATTACATGTCTGGTAAAAAAATATTGCATCCACAGTATATCAATAGAATTCCTTTGACTGCTCAAGATATTTCAGGTTACAAAACAAAAGGTTATTGGTATTTTGACAAACGTCAAGGGGAATTAAAATATAGACTTTTAGCAATATGTCCAGTATCTCCAGAAGCACGAGATATTGGTAAAGATAATCCAGATGTAATCGATTTGTTTTGGGTTTATTTCCCTGCAGCAAGAGATGTTCTGCATGAAGCCAAAGCTTTTAATGATAAGAATTCTGCTATGCCAATAACATTTGACCATTTATTGAATTCTCGTAGATTTAATGGTAATATTTATAAGGAAGAAAATGTTTATGGAGATAGAGAAATACAACAGTACATGAAAGATAATTCTCAAATGCAGTTACTGGAATCGGAAAGAATTAAAGAAAAAATACGTAGTTTTGAATCCGATATGTGGAATTACTAGTAAGTAACTCAATTAAAAATACAAAACTCTCATCAAACGATGAGAGTTTTTTTAGTTTATAAATTATGCTTGATTATATTATTGTAGGTTCAGGTTTGGCTGGAATTGCTTTTTCCGAAACACTTTTAGCAAACAACAAGAGTTTTGTAGTTTTTGAAAACCAATCTCAAAAATCTACCCGAATTGCTGGTGGGTTGTACAATCCAGTTATTTTAAAACGATTTAGCGAAGTTTGGAATGCCAAAGAACAACTTGCTTTGGCTTATGATTTTTATGCTAAAATTGAATCTAGATTAAATGTAAAATTAGATTTTAGAATACCAATTTATAGAAAATTCTTTTCTGTAGAGGAACAAAACAATTGGTTCATCGCCTCAGATAAACCCAATCTTTCACCATTTCTTTCAACGGAAATTATAAAGAAAAACTATCCCGGAATTGAGTCGCCTTTTGGATATGGCGAAGTCTTGCAAACAGGTTATGTTGATACTTCTTTGCTTTTTGATGTTTATCATCAGTATTTGGAGCAATTAAATAGTTTAAGAAAGGAAACGTTTTCATATTCGGCTATTGAATTCTTAGATGATTATATTCAGTATGGTGATTTAAAAGCAAAGCATATTGTTTTTGCTGAAGGATTTGGAATGCATTCTAATCCATTTTTTAACTATCTACTATTAGATGGAACAAAAGGTGAACTGTTTATCATTAAAGCACCCGATTTGAAAATTGATGTTATTATCAACACTAGTGTATTTATTTTGCCATTAGGAAATGATTTGTTTAAAATTGGTGCAACTTACAATTGGAAAGATAAAACCGATTTACCAACCGAAAGTGGAAAAATAGAATTAATTGATAGAATAAAGGAAATTATCAATTGCGAATTTGAAATAGTAGAACATTTTGCAGGCATTCGTCCAACGGTAAACGATAGAAGACCATTGTTGGGTTCGCACCAAAATTTTAAAAATTTACATGTTTTAAATGGATTAGGAACTCGTGGTGTAATGCTTGCTCCAGCTATGGCTATAGATTTATTTAATTATATTGAGTTTAAAAAGCCTTTGGATAAAACTATAGATATAAAGCGTTATTCTATTTCTTAGTAGCATTTTTATCATAATGCACAAAAATATTAATGTATATATTTCGAGATAATCGAGCCGTTATTGGTGTTAAAAGAATTAAGGTAACAATAATAGCAATAAAAGCTTCCACTAAGCTCAAACCAAGAAAAACCTTTGCAATAATAAAAGCGGCAACGCCAATAGCAACGGTTAATCCATAACTAACATACATTGCGCCATAAAAAAACGAAGGTTCTATTTGATATTGCAATCCACAGTGGCTACAAGTTTCGTGCATGTCATATAATTTTGAAAGATGATAGGGGTTTTTATCTTCATACATACTTTCTTCTTGACATTTAGGGCAAGTTCCTGTTAAAATACTATTTAGTTTGGATCCTTTTTTTAACATTTGCAAAAATTTTAACTTTGTTCGGTTAGGTCATATGACTTTACGTTTACAAAGGTACTTTATAGAAATCTTTTGAATGTAACTTTTGTAACAAATAATCATGTTAAACATACATAATTTATCGGTTTCGTTTGGCGGAACTTATCTTTTTGAAGAAGTAACTTTTCGTCTTGGTGCTGGCGATAGAGTAGGTTTGGTTGGAAAAAATGGCGCTGGTAAATCGACCATGCTAAAAATTTTGGCGGGTGATTTCAAACCCGATTCTGGTCAAATTGCTACTGAAAAAGAAGTCAGAATTGGTTTTCTTCGTCAGGATATTGATTTTGAACAAGGAAGAACGGTTTTGGACGAAGCTTATCAAGCTTTTGAAGAAATAAAAAGAGCCGAACTAAAAATTGACGAAATCAATCATCAATTGGTTACCCGAACCGATTACGAAAGTGCTTCTTACTCCGAATTGATTGAACAATTAAGCGATGTGCAACATCATTATGAAATTCTTGGTGGTTACAACTATGTTGGTGATACCGAGAAAATTCTTTTAGGATTGGGTTTCAAAAGAGAAGATTTCAACAATCAGACCGATACATTTTCTGGAGGATGGCGAATGCGTATTGAATTAGCAAAATTACTATTACAATCCAACGATATTTTGCTTCTCGATGAGCCAACAAACCATTTGGATATCGAAAGTATCATTTGGTTGGAAGGTTTTTTGAGAAATTTCCCAGGAGTTGTCGTGATTGTTTCCCACGATAAAATGTTTTTGGATAATGTAACCAATAGAACTATCGAAATTTCTCTTGGAAAAGCGTATGATTTTAATAAGCCGTATTCGCAATATTTAGTTTTAAGAGAAGAAATTCGCGAAAAACAATTGGCTACTCAAAAAAATCAAGCCAAAAAAATTGAAGAAACCGAAAAGTTAATCGAAAAATTCCGTGCCAAAGCTTCCAAAGCGTCAATGGCGCAATCGTTAATTAAAAAGCTCGATAAAGTTGAACGAATTGAAGTGGATGAAGATGATAATTCGGTAATGAGTATTTCGTTTCCAGTTTCTCAAACACCGGGTAGAGTTGTGGTAGAGGCCGAAAATGTAACCAAAGCGTATGGCGAAAAAACAATTTTGAAAGACATTTCACTTTTGGTCGAACGCGGAAGTAAAATCGCTTTTGTTGGTCAAAATGGTCAAGGAAAATCTACGTTTATCAAAGCCATTGTCAACGAATTTGAATATGAAGGTTCGATAAAATTAGGACATAATGTTCAGTTGGGTTATTTTGCTCAAAATCAAGCGGAATATCTTGATGGAGAAATTACGCTATTGGAAACGATGACTAACGCTGCAACCGATACCAATCGTTCTAAAGTTCGCGATATGTTGGGTGCATTTTTGTTCCGTGGCGATGATGTGGAGAAAAAAGTAAAAGTGCTTTCTGGAGGAGAAAGAAACCGTTTGGCATTATGTAAATTATTGCTTCAACCTATCAATGTTTTGGTGATGGATGAGCCAACAAACCATTTGGACATAAAATCTAAAAATGTATTGAAAGCTGCGTTGCAAAAATATGAAGGAACGTTGCTTTTAGTTTCTCACGATAGAGATTTTTTGCAAGGAATGTCAAACATTGTTTATGAATTCAAAGACCAAAAAATCAGAGAATATCTTGGCGATATTAATTTTTTCTTAGAACAACGAAACGCAATGAACATGCGCGAAATTGAGAAAAAAGATATGGTAAAAGAAACTCCAAAAGTGGAAAAGAAAAACTTGTCTTTTGAAGAACAAAAATCTCAAAAAGCCTTGCAAAATAAATTATCAAAAATTGAAAGTCAAATTCAACAATTAGAGAAAGACATTCAACATGATGACAAAGCATTGGCTTCAAATTATAATAAGCACATTGAAGATGCCCATTTTTTTGCAGCATACGAAAAGAAAAAAGTTGAACTAGAAAAACTTCTTGAAGATTGGGAAGCAGTTCAACTGGAATTAGAAGGTTAGTGTACTACTTATTTTTACATTTTAAATGAAAAATTTACACCTCATTATTTCGATTATCATTGTAATTCCTGTTGCAATTTTTTATGGAGTTAAACCTGATTATCTTTTTGAGGTAAGTTTGAATTCTACCGATGAATTGAATATTTTCAAAGCCATCATGGGATTGTATTTAGGGTTTGCAACTCTTTGGATTTACGGAATTCTGAAACCTGCTTTTTGGAAAACAGCCACAATTTCCAATATGATTTTTATGTTGGGCTTGGCTTTTGGAAGAATTTGCAGCATCACAGTCGACGGAATTCCAACAACAATTTTTCTTTTAGGAACTATTGGTGAATTGATTTTAGGAATTTTTGCTTGGTATCAGTTGAAAAAACAAAAGGCTTTTTCATCATAATACTAACAATTCAACTTTTTTATTTAAAAGGATGTCGCTGTTGCCAAACTAATGTTGGTTCTAATTTTGGAAAAATTTTATCAATAAATCTATTTATGAATTTATTATTGTGGTAAATAAACCCACTCATTAAAATTGGTGCTGCTCCAATCGAACTTTTTATTTCTAAAGCCGTTCTGCCAAATAGTATTTTTTCAAATTGGTTTTCAATTCCAAATTTAGTCATGTTGTACAACATGTTCAGATAAAGCATTTTCTCCTTTTGAATTTGCTCATCATAACCTAAAAAATAAGTTTCCAAAACGTTTCCGTTCAAAAGTAAAGTATGAAAGCCAACTAGTTGATTTTCTATAAAATAACCACACAAAATAAATCGGTTTCCGCATTGTTTCTTAAAAGTAGAAAAATGTTTTTTGTCCAAAAAGAAAGTGTTGAATGGAGCATTTTTAGCTACATAATAATACAATTGATAAATGCGTTCTTCGTTAAAAATGATTTCTTCTAGCGATAATTCTTTGACGATAACACCATCACTTTTTTTCAAAGCCCGTTTGTATTGGTCTCGATATTTTTTTGAAAAAGCCGCTACATAATCATCGTTGGTTTTCCAATGGTTTGGAAGCTCAAAAATCATGTTGGGTTGCGCTGTAAACTCATACATTGATGCAAACTCATTTTTTTTGAGTTCTCTAGCTCCTTTTTCATAAAAATCTTTAAAGGAAACAATGTGAATAGTTGTTCCTTCATTCTTAAAATAGCTGATGATTTCGTTAGCACAATCTAAAAGAAGTTTGCTTATTTCTTGATAGCTTATATTTTTTTTGAATGTATAACCGTTTTGTCCAGTTATCATATTGTTGCCAAGAAACAAAACATGAGAAGCGAAATTTTTAAAAATAAAATTCCGAATAAACGTTTTTAAACATTTATCACGTTCGCCAAACGATTCAAGTTTATTTAAATTTAAATATTGTGCTAAAGCAACACCAATTAATTGTGTTTCCTCAAAAATTCCAATGTAAAAACATTGCATATTGGTTGGTGCCGAACTTTCTAAAACTTCTAAATAGGCTTTTTGGAGAAAAGCATTATCAATAGCAATATCATCCCATGAATTAGGAAGTAAAGCAATTGAGGTGTAAATTTTTAGAGAATAAGTATTCAAAGTAAAAAAAATCGCTCCACAAATGTAGAGCGATTTGTATTAAAAAAAATGTTAATTATTTCCAACCACAGATAATTGCACCCATAATTGTTAGAGAAACCATCCAGTATCCTGAAGTAATTAGAATGTATTTCCAAGATTTTTGTTCAAAAAGGCTATTAATTGCGGTTATTGGCAGCACAAAAAATAATCCAGTCATAAATCCATGTAAAGCGCCATGTTGAAAAGTTCGGAATGCATCACCATAGTCTGCTAAGAAAGCTGCATATGATGGTTTAGCTGTTGCTACAAATTCTGGACCACCAATCATTCCTAATGCGCCAAACTGATGTATAACTAATACTGGCAACAAAAAAGACAACATCAATGAATAAAAAATAGTCAGTCCAAAAACCTTTATCATATTTGATTTTTGGGCTTTTTCTTCAGTCATTCCGGTTTCTTTCATCTAAATTGTTCCAAAAACTTTTGGATTGTACCAAATGAACCCTACAAAAAGGGTTACTAATGAGGATACTAATACTGCGTAAAAATTGAAAGGCATAATTATGTGGTTAAAATGGTTAATATATCAAATTTATAATTTTTTTTTAAATTAATGTTTATTTGAAAACAGTAATTTTTATAGGATAAATTTTAAAAAAATATTAAAATAATGCATTTCATCGATTATATTTGTTTTTAAACGATAATGTTGTTAGTTTTACAACGTCATTAATCCCAAATCTAAAATACAATATGAAAACAATTTTTACTTACTTATCAATACTGCTAGTTTCGACTTCAGTTTTTGCGGAAATATCTTCCAAAGAAAAAAATGCATTGATTAAATTCTACAAAGCAACTAATGGTGCTAAATGGACTAATACTTGGAATTTGAAAACATCTCCTTCAAATTGGTATGGAGTTGAAATAAAGGACGATAAAGTTATTTCTTTAAAATTAATGAACAATAATCTTGTAGGTCAACTCCCAAATGAAATAGCTGATTTGTCTTCGCTTGAAGAAATTAATCTTTTTAGAAATGATATTTCAGGAAGTTTACCAGAAAGTTTAGGAGATTTAAAAAGTTTGAAATTTTTAAATGTTTCTTTCAATAAAATATCAGGACAGTTACCAGCTTCTTTAGCTAAGGCTACAAATCTAAAATCTATTGAATTACACATGAATAGGTTAACGGGTCAATTACCAGCAAGTTATGGAAGTTTAACTAACTTAGAAACTTTATCGTTGTTTAACAATGAAATAGAAGGGCAGATTCCGTTAACATATTACAGCTTGAAATCTTTAAAAGTAATGCTGTTAAATAGTAATAAATTAGTTGGAAAGCTTGAACCAGAAGTTGCTAATTTATCTTCATTAGAAACATTAAGTTTGTTTGAAAACAAAATGGATGGAACAGTTCCATTTGATTTAGAGAAATTAAAAAATTTAAAAGAAATGAACATTTCTTATAACATGTTTAACGGTTTTGTTTCAAGAAATTTAGCAAAACTAGATACATTAAACATGACAATGATAAATGAACAAGGTGTTGCTACTACTTTAAAAGTAAGTATTGATAAAAACTCTGCTTATGCTGCTGATGAATAGTTTGTTTTCTTGGATTCATAAATTTGAAATTGGTTAGATTTTAAAAGTCTCGAGAAATCGAGACTTTTTTTACAGTAATAGTAAATTTTATTTCTCAAAATTAAAATAAAAAATAAAAAATAACTTGTAGATGTCAATATAAGTTGTATATTTGCACTCACAAATCGCGGGATAGAGCAGTAGGCAGCTCGTCGGGCTCATAACCCGAAGGTCACAGGTTCGAGTCCTGTTCCCGCTACAAAAGAAGCCATTCAGAAATGAGTGGCTTTTTATTTTTTTAAGTCAAAAATAAATCATGAAAAGAGTTGTTGAGTACAGAAAGTTACTAGAAGTTGATAAAAACGTAACGTTGAAAGAATTAAAAACCATTTATAGAAACACGATGAAAGACAATCATCCTGATAAATTTGTAAATGACGAAGAAGGAAGAAAAAACGCTGAAGAAACCAGTAAAAATATTATTGCTACTTATCATTTTCTTGTAAGTATTTCAGCTGAAACAGTTGAAAAAAATCTTCCAGAATATCAAGAAACTATCAATAACTATAACATTCTTGACTTCTATTTAGAAAAACAAACCCTTTATGTTACCTATGTAAACGGTGTTTCATATGAATATATTGGTGTTCCAAAAAATGTTTACATCAAAATGATTAATGCCGAATCGCCAAATCGTTTTGCAAAAAGACACATCTACGGAAACTTTATCTACAGAAAAGCTGCCGAAGCTACCGAAGAATAAATAGTTACCTTTGCAAAATTAAATTAGATTATATGTCACACAAAGCAGGTTTTGTAAACATTATAGGTAATCCAAATGTTGGAAAATCAACACTAATGAACGCTTTCGTTGGTGAACGATTATCAATTATTACTTCCAAAGCACAAACAACGCGTCATAGAATTCTTGGAATTGTAAATGGCGAAGATTTTCAAGTTGTTCTGTCCGATACACCAGGAATAATCAAACCTGCGTATGAAATGCAAAAATCAATGATGGATTTTGTAAAATCTGCCTTTGAAGATGCTGACGTGTTGATTTATATGGTTGAAATTGGTGAAAAAGAACTCAAAGACGAAGCTTTTTTCAATAAAATCATCCATTCTAAAATTCCCGTTTTATTGCTTTTGAATAAAATCGATAAATCCAATCAGGAACAACTGGAAGAACAAATTGATCTGTGGAAAAGTAAAGTGCCAAATGCAGAAATATTCCCAATTTCGGCTTTAGAAAATTTCAATGTAAAAGAAGTTTTTGCTCGAATTTTGGAACTATTGCCTCAATCGCCACCATATTATCCAAAAGATGCGTTGACTGATAAACCAGAACGTTTTTTTGTCAATGAAACCATTCGCGAAAAAATTCTTTTGAACTACGACAAAGAAATTCCTTATGCTGTAGAAATCGAGACCGAAGAATTTCTGGAAGACGAAAAAATCATCCGAATTCGCTCAGTAATTATGGTAGAACGCGATACTCAAAAAGGAATTATTATTGGACACAAAGGTTCGGCGTTAAAAAAAGTAGGAATGCAGTCTCGTGAAGATTTGGAGAAATTTTTTGGCAAACAAATCCATATCGAATTGTATGTAAAAGTCAATAAAGATTGGAGAAGCAATGCTTATCAGTTGCGTCGATTTGGTTACAACCAGAAATAGTTAGTTTTCAATAATTTCTAAATATAACTTTTCAAGTTCATCCATTTGCTCATGACCTTTTTCTCTCATTTGTCGAGCGATTACATAGAGTAAAAACCAAATAAAAATCATCAAAATCATTACGATGATGTTTTTTAGGTAAGCTTCGTTTAAGGAAAAGTTTGAAAAAGCCATCATCCCAAAAATGATAAAAACACCTGCAACAACAAAATGCAGAAACATGAAAAATGTCCACATCGTTTGAGATGGACCAAACAATCCGCGTATGTGAGTGGCATTTTTTTCATCGCCTTCTTTTTCTTCTAGTTCCAATGTTAAATGAGGTGACCAATATTTTTGCTTTTCGCCTTTAATGGTAAATTGAACATGATTGTCTCTGATTTTAATCAAATAATCAGGCGACTTTGTTTTAGAATAGTCAATAAATTTTTGTCGGACGATTTCAATATTTTCCGAAATGTCTTTAAAAAAGCGTAAACGCAAACGAATTTCGTGTTGAGTATCCATAAAAAAATGAGCTTTTTGATTGTAAATAGAATACTAAAAGTAATAAAATAATTGAAATTGTACTCTTTAATAGTACCTTTGCACCATATTTAAAATGATTATGAACAATATTGTAGCCATCGTTGGAAGACCAAATGTAGGGAAATCAACTTTTTTTAACCGATTAATTAAAAGAAGAGAAGCAATCGTTGACTCGGTTAGCGGCGTAACTCGTGACCGTAATTACGGAAAAAGTGAATGGAACGGAAAAGAATTTTCAGTAATCGATACTGGTGGTTATATTAAAGGTTCTGATGATATTTTTGAAGGCGAAATTCGTCGTCAAGTTGAATTAGCCATCGATGAAGCCGATGCTATCATTTTTGTAGTTGATGTAGAAGAAGGAATTACTCCAATGGATGCCGAAGTTGCAAAATTACTTCGTAAAGTAACCAAACCAATTCTAATTGCTGTAAACAAAGTTGATAATGCAATGCGTGAAAAAGACGCGGTAGAATTTTACAATCTTGGTTTAGGCGAATATTTTACCATTGCCAGCATTAGCGGAAGCGGAACAGGTGAATTGCTTGATGAATTAGTTAGAGTTTTGCCCGAAATGCCTGAAGTTACCGAAGAAGAAAACCCATTGCCAAGATTTTGTGTTGTTGGTCGTCCAAATGCCGGAAAGTCATCATTTATCAACGCTTTAATTGGCGAAGATCGATTTGTTGTAACCGATATTGCTGGAACAACAAGAGATTCTATTGATACTACGTATAATCGTTTTGGTTTTGAATTCAATCTAGTTGATACAGCTGGAATTCGAAGAAAAGCCAAAGTAAAAGAAGATTTAGAGTTTTATTCTGTGATGCGTTCGGTTCGTGCTATCGAGCATTCGGATGTTTGTATTCTTTTAATCGATGCTACTCGTGGATTTGAAGGTCAAGATCAAAGTATTTTTTGGTTGGCAGAAAAAAATAGAAAAGGAGTTATTATTTTAGTAAACAAATGGGATTTGATTGAAAAAGACACCATGTCAACCCGTGATTATGAGGCTAAAATCCGAAGAGAGTTAGAACCATTCACTGATGTGCCAATTTTATTCGTTTCAGCGTTAACCAAACAGCGTTTGTTGAAAGCCTTGGAAGAAACTGTAAAAGTTTTTGAAAACAGAAAACAACGTATTCCAACTTCAAAATTCAACGATTTTATGTTGAAATTAATTGAATCATATCCACCGCCAGCATTGAAAGGAAAATACGTGAAAATTAAATATTGTATGCAATTGCCAACGCCAACGCCACAGTTTGTGTTTTTTGCCAATTTGCCTCAATATGTTAAAGAACCATACAAGCGTTTCTTAGAAAATAAAATCCGTGAAAATTGGGATTTTTCAGGTGTTCCAATCGATATTTACATCAGAGAAAAATAAATTTATGTTAAATTTTCGTCAGAATTTTTAACTTTTCACAATAAAATAATTAATTAGCCGTTATTTAGTTTTTACACTAACCTAACCGCTAATTTTTTTATGCCAAAAACGTTCTATTTATTCTGTGCACTATTTTTTAGTTCTTTTCTTTTTTCTCAAAACGCTTTCACGATTAAAGGAAAAGTTGTTGACCCAACCACCAAATTGCCTATCGAATCGGCAACGGTTTACTTAACTTCTGTCAAAGACTCATCGGTTGTAGATTATACTATTACCAACAAAATGGGCAATTTTGCCATTAAAGTTAAAAAAAGTGATAAAGCACTAAATCTTAAAGTTTCTTTCATTAGTTATCAAGATTTTGTCGAAAATGTTACTGGTTTAACCGCCGATAAAGATTTTGGAACTATCGAACTCAAAGAAGCTTCAAATCTATTAAACGAAGTAGTCGTAAAGTCTGAAATTCCTCCAATCAGAATTAAAAAAGACACATTAGAATTTAATGCGTCTTCCTTTAAAGTTGGTGCCGATGCTAATGTAGAAGCGTTGCTTAAACAATTGCCTGGCGTAGAAATTACTCCCGAAGGAAAAATTACCGTTAACGGAAAAGAAGTAAACAATATTTTGGTCAATGGAAAACCATTTTTTGGAAAAGATGGAAAAATAGCCACTCAAAATCTTCCTGCCGAAATCATTGAAAAAGTACAAGTAGTTGATACCAAAACTAAGTCGGAAGAAATCTCTGGCGATGCTTCGGGTTCCGAAAATAAAACCATTAATTTAACCATTCAAGAAGATAAGAACAAAGGCTTTTTTGGTAAAATTATGGGTGGATTGGGTTCAGATAAACGATACGAGTCCAGTATGTTGGTCAATTATTTCAAAGGCGAAAGAAAAATTAGTGCATTAGCTTCGTCCAATAATATTAATTCCATTGGGTTTTCGATGGATGAAATATTTGATAATATGGGCGGAGGAAGAAATAGTTCTGTTTATTATAATGATGATGGAAGTTTTGGAATAAATAATATGTCGTTTGGTGGAAATCGAGGAATTACACGTTCTAATATGATTGGTATAAATTATCAAGACAAATGGTTGAAAAAAGTTGACCAAAGCGGAAGTTATTATTTTACTAATGCTGAGACTGAAAATGCCAACAGAACCGATAGAATTAATTTTCTTCCAACAGGAAATACATTAACAAAATCCAATTCGATTACCAAAAACGGAAGCGATGGACATAATATTTCATTGGATTTTGAAATTGCGCTTGATTCAACGGCAACAATTTATATCAACCCAAGATTTCAAACGAGTAAAGGATTTGGAAAATCGTCTCGAAATCAAATTACAACTGATGAGAATTTGAACGAATTAAACTCAAGTAACAACGATGATTATAACGAAAACGATAATTCTAATTTTGGGTTGGATGCAAGTTTTAGTAAACAATTTAAAAAGAAAAAACGCGGATTGTCGGTTAATCTTGAAGCCGAACTCCAAAAACGAGATGAATATATAAACACAAAATCGGCTACACTTTTTGCCGATGCAACGCCAGATGACATTAGAAATCAAAATCGTTTTGAGAACAATAAAAACGATTTCATGAAACTTGAAGTACGTTATGGCGAACCGCTAACCGATTCGCTTCGATTGAGTTTAACTTCAGAATTAACCCTTAGAAAAATTGGAAATGATTTGAATACATTCGATTTTAATACTGGAACAAATAGTTATGACGATTTTAATGATGTACAATCCAACGAAGTAAATTCAAAAACAACGACTTATTTTCCATCAACAGGATTGATTTTGGATAAATCGAAAACCAATGGTCGAATTAATTTTGGTCCAGAATTTATCAATTTTGATGCTAATTCAAATTATCTTGGTGTTAGAACCAATAGAAATAAAACTTATGTTTTTCCAAGAGTAAAAGGTTATATCAGTCACAGAATTGGTAAATCAAAATCGATTTATTCTTTTTATGATTTTGGTGTGCAAATGCCGCAAGCCAATCAAGTTTTGCCAGTTGAAAATTTATCCAATCCGTTGAGTACATTTATTGGTAATGATGATTTAAAACCAACATTGAGACATAATTTATATTTCAGTTTTAATGATTATGACTATCAATCGCGTTCTGGATATTACCTTTATTCGGGAATTAATTTGAGTAAAGATGCAGTAGTTTCTTCTACAGTTTATGATAATAATTTCAAGGCAACGACAACCTATCAAAACGTAGATGTTACTCATAATTCTTATCTTGGGGTTAACTGGAATAAATCGTATAAAAAAGAGAAAAGAACGCTTCGTTTTGGCGCAGGTGTAAGCTTTAATTATGATTACAATAAAGGTTTGACTAATGCAGTTTTGTTTGAATCAAAAGGTTTAAATATTAATCCAAGGTTTAATTTAACTTGGAGTATTGATGAAATGATTACCGTTGCGCCAAGTTATCGTTATACGTTTTCAAAAACCGATTTTAAAAACTATGTAATTGATAAAGCAGATAATTTTATTCACAATGCAAAACTAGAAATCACGTCATATATGCCGAAGAAATTCGTTTTAGGTTCTGATTTTGGTTATACTTACAATTCAAATATTGCCGATGGTTTTAAGAAAGATTTCTACTTATGGAATGTAAGTTTGGGTTATAATTTCTTCAAAGATCAATTGTTAGCCAAAGTGAAAGTGTATGATTTATTGAATCAAAACTTAAACTCAACCCGAACCATTACGCCAACAGCAATCGTGGATGCAGAGAATACGGTTTTAAGAAGATATGTAATGTTTTCACTAACTTACAAACTCGAAAAGTTTGCCGGAAAGAAGAAAAACGACAATATGATGTTTATGGATTAAAAAACAAAAATCCGGTCTCAAAAAGACTGGATTTTTTTATTTCTTGTTTTTACATTCGCTGTTAAAAACTTCAAGTGCTTCGTTAAAATCTAAATCGATAGCTTTCTTTAAATCGGAACAATAATCATTTTTCGGATTAAAATTTAGATAGTAAATTGCTCTATTATAATAAGCTTCACCATTTGTTTTGTCTAGTTCAATAACCTTGTTGAAATCATTTAAAGCAGATTTATCTTTGCTGTAACTTTTCATAATTCCTCTGTTTTGGTAGGCATCAACACTATTTGGATTTATTAAAATTGCTTTGTTAAAATCGTAAATTGCTTCTTGATAATTAGAAGAAAGTTTATAAACAACACCACGATTATAATATGCGTCATAATTTTTTTCATCTAATGAAATACATTTTGAATAATTCTCGATACAATTCTTAAAATCTCCAATAATAGAGTAAGAGTAAGCAACATTAAAATAAGAACTAGCAGATGAGCTTTTTAGATTTATGCATTCAGTAAAGTCATTTATTGCATTTTTGTGTTGATTTAGTTTTTGGTATAATTTACCGCGACTAAAATAGACTTCAAAGTATTTGTCATTAATTTCAATTGCTTTATTGTAATCTTCTAAAGCGCCATCGAAATCTTCTATATTAAATTTTGAATGTCCTCTAAAATGATAACTAGTATAATCATTTGGATTTTTATTAATTAATTCACTATATAATTCAATGTCTTTTTGAAAGTTAGGGATTTCTTGAGAAAAACCAAAAAAAGTAACAAATAACAACAAGTAAAAATATCTTTTCATATAATGTAAATTTTATCAAACTCAGTCTAAATACAGACTAATTTTTTTCATTCCAAACTTGAGATTGAGAATTACCAACTTCCGCCGCTTCCGCCACCAGAAAATCCGCCGCCACCAAATCCACCACCGAATCCGCCACCACCAGAAGAACCGCCAAAACCACCACCAAAACTTCCGCCACCGCTATTTCTTCCAAGACTACTCAAAATAATGATATCCGCTAAGTCAAAACCTCCACCACGATTGCCTGAATTGCCACCGCCATTTCTTTTGTTGTTGGAAAAAATTACTAGCAAAATGATAATAACAATAATTATTGGGAATATTGGAAAATCTCCTTGTTTGTCTTTCTTTCTTGTGCCTTTGTATTTTCCTTTAAAAACATCAAAAATAGCATCAGCACCTTTGTCTAAGCCTCTATAAAAACTTCCAGCTTTAAACTCCGGAATGATAATGTTTCTTGTGATTTCTCCACCAATTCCTGCGGTTAATCTATCTTCTAATCCATATCCAGCCGAAATCCAAATTTTTCTTTCTTCTTTTGCCAAAAGAATAATAACACCATTATCATTTTTTTCACTTCCACCAATTCCCCAAGTTTGTCCCCATTTTGGAGTAAGTATTCCAATGTCTTCGCCTTTCAAACTTTCAATCGTAATGACTACAATTTGTGTTGTTGTACTGTCCGAATAGCGAATGAGTTTTTCCTCCAGTTGATTTTTTTCATCTGGACTTAAAACATTGGCATAATCATATACTGAAGTTTGAAATTTTGGAATTTCAGGAATTGTAAATTGTGAAAAACCAGAAAGTGAAGTAAATAGTAAAAAAATCAAAAACGTTGTTTTGAAAATTTTAGAATTCCTAATTCCTAATTCGTAATTCATAATTCTCATAATTCGTCTTTTGATATTTCGTTGGACAATTCATTTTTATCGCCTTCTTGGTAAGGAAAATATTTTTGTAATTGTTCGCCAGCTCGTTGAATTCCTTCCACTAAACCTTGTTTGTAATTTCCCTCTTTGAAGTTTTTTACCATGACATCTCGAGTGCAATCCCAAAAATCATTTGGAACGACATCATTAATGCCTTTGTCACCACAAATTACAAAGGTTTTATCTTTTACTGCAAGGTAAATTAAAACGCCGTTTTTGAGTTCGGTTTCGTCCATTTTCAATAAATGGAAAACTTCCATCGCGCGTTCAAACGCATCAATGGAAGTCTTTTTTTCTAGATGTACTCTAATTTCACCCGAAGTATTTTTTTCGGCCACGCGAATAGCTTCAACAATTGCTTGCTCTTCTTCTTTGGTTAAAAAATCTTCTACTTTTGACATTGTCTTAAATTAGAATTTTACTTCTACTGGTTTTTCAGCGCCTTCAACTGCTTTGAATACAGCTTTTTCTTTATAATCTGATAAAACTAATTTTCTAGGGTTTTTCAAAACATAAATATTGTATGCTTCAACAGATTCATTGAAACGAGTTCTTGCGGTCAGGATTTGGTTTTCTGTACTTGCTAATTCGTCTTGCAATTTCAAAAAGTTTTGGTTTGCTTTCAATTCAGGATATCTTTCGACAGAAACTAACAATTTTGATAAAGCTGAAGAAACTCCACTTTGAGCTTTGCTAAATTGTTCAAATTGTTCAGGTGTAATGTTTGTTGGATCAATATTTACCGAAGTTGCTTTTGCTCTCGCTTCAATTACAGCAGTTAAAGTGCTTTTTTCAAAATCAGCAGCACCTTTTACAGTGTTTACTAAGTTCCCTATTAAATCATTACGTCTTTGATAAGATGTTTCAACATTTCCCCATTCTTTTTTTACGGCCTGATCTACTACAACAGCTCCGTTTGTAACATTAATGTACCAAAGTCCAAATAATACGATTACTCCAATTCCAATAATCCAAGGTAAAAATTTTTTAAAATCCATTTTTGTTTAATTTAAAGTTTATTATTAGTTTTTTAGTTTATTTAATTGTTACAACTGATTTTTTATAGCAGTCAGTTGTGCTTTTACCGCTTCGAGTTTACTAATGATTTCAAATTTATCAAGTGTTTTTTTCTGACCTTCTTTCAGATGCGTTTTTGCTCCTTCCAATGTAAATCCACGTTCTTTAACCAAATGATAAATCAATTGTAGATTTTTCACATCTTCGGGAGTGAACATTCGGTTGCCTTTTGCATTTTTCTTCGGTTTTAGAATATCAAATTCTTTATCCCAAAAACGAATTAGCGACGCATTTACATCAAATGCTTTGGCAACTTCGCCAATGCTGTAATATCTTTTTCCTTCCTGTAAATTTACATTCATAGTTTTATCTTTAATCTGAAATCAAAATTCATTATTCTTAAATCGTTAATCAAGCGACTGATTTTCCTGATTGGCTAATTTAGATATAATTGAATATTCTGCCGCAGAAATGTTTCCATAATAAAAATTAATTGGGTTCACGGGTTTTCCATCTTTGTGAACTTCATAGTGCAAATGTGGCGCTTCACTTCGACCTGTGCTTCCAACATAACCAATTATATCACCACGTTTTACGCGTTGTCCAGCTTTGCATTTGTATTTACTCAAATGACCATAAAGCGTTTCATAACCATATCCATGCTGAATAACAATGTGATTTCCATAACCCGAAGCCGTGTTGTCAGCACGTTTAACAACTCCATCGCCAGTGGCAAAAATCGGAGTTCCAGTTGGCGCAGTAAAATCCATTCCTTGATGCATTTTTCTCGCTTTCGTAAACGGATCACTTCGATATCCAAAACCTGATGCCATTCGTTTTAACTGCTCATTTTTAACAGGTTGAATAGCTGGAATTGCGGCTAATAATTTGTTTTTTTGTTTCGCCAAAGCCAAAATTTCGTCCAACGATTTTGACTGAATTGCCAATTCTTTTGAAATAACATCTACTCGTTTTGATGTGTTTATAACCAATTCAGAGTTGTTGAAACCTTCTAATTCTTTATAACGATTTACACCGCCAAAACCCGCTTTTCGTTGTTCTGTTGGGATTGGTGACGTGTTAAAATAAGCTCTGTAAATATTATTATCTCGCTCTTCAATCGATTCTAAAACTTCATCAATTTGTTCCATTTTTTTATTCAAAATCGAATAACGAAGCTTCATCGTTTCAATTTCTCTCGCTTGAAGTCTGTCTTTTGGCGTTTCAAAAAATGGCGTATTCAACAAAACCACAAAACACAAAAATCCAAACAACGCCGATGACAACAAAAACAAACCAATATAACCCAATTTATTGGAGAGTTTTGGTTTTATTTTACGGTAAGCCAAACTTTCGGTATCGAAATAATACTTTACTTTTTTCGCCATCTTTTATTTTATACTATTTTTGTGCAGGTTTTAAAAACAATGGTTATACGAACAAATTTAACAAATGTTTCAATTATTCCTTAAATTTAATTTGAACTTGTTTCAAATTTCACTGTCAATCCCAACTTGATTGGGATAAGGAGCGAAACATTCGGGCTTTTTCAATAAACCATTTTCCTGCTTTTCGTTGCAATCTTTTTTTGAGTTATCACTCAAAAAAAGGATTTCCACTTCAATCAGGGCTAAACAGCAAACCATTTTAAATCTAATAATCTAAAGATCTAACAGTCTAATAATCTAAAATGAAATCACAAGACATTCGTAAAGCCTACCTTAACTTCTTTGAAAGCAAAGGACATTTAATCGTTCCATCGGCGCCAATTGTGCTCAAAGACGATCCAACCTTGATGTTCAACAACTCAGGAATGGCACAATTCAAAGAATACTTTTTAGGAAACGGAACGCCAAAAAGTCCAAGAATAGCCGATACGCAAAAATGTCTTCGTGTTTCAGGAAAGCACAACGATTTAGAAGATGTTGGGTTCGATACCTATCATCATACCATGTTTGAAATGCTTGGAAACTGGTCGTTTGGCGATTATTTCAAGAAAGAAGCCATTACTTGGAGTTGGGAATTGCTAACAGAAATATACAAACTACCAAAAGATAGATTGTATGTTACTGTTTTTGAAGGCGATGAAAAAGAAGGAATACCACGTTCTATAGAAGCATTAGCTTGTTGGAAAAAGTTAGTTCCAGAAAATCATATCGTTTTTGGAAACAAAAAAGATAACTTTTGGGAAATGGGTGAACAAGGTCCTTGCGGTCCATGTACCGAAATTCATTTTGATGGACGAAGCGACGAAGATAGAAAACTAATTCCCGGAGAAACTTTAGTTAACAAAGACCATCCAGAAGTAATCGAAATTTGGAACAACGTTTTCATGATGTTCAACCGCATGCAAGACGGAAGTTTGGAACAATTGCCTCAAAGGCATGTAGATACTGGAATGGGTTTTGAACGTTTGGTTCGAATTATTCAAAACAAATCGTCCAATTATGATTCTGATGTTTTTACGCCACTTATAGAAAAAGTTGAGCAAATTACAGGATATGAATACACTTCCAACGAAGTAAAAAACATAAGTGAAGAACAAGAAAAAACTAATATTGCTATTCGTGTAATTGTAGATCATATTCGTGCTGTTGCCTTTGCAATTGCTGACGGACAATTACCATCAAATACTGGCGCAGGTTATGTAATTCGTAGAATTTTGCGTCGAGCGATTCGTTACGGATTTACATTTTTGAATACTAAAGAACCTTTTATCAATAAATTAGTTGAGGTTTTAGCGAATCAAATGGGCGAATTTTTTCCAGAAATTAAATCGCAACAACAATTGGTTACTAATGTAATCCGTGAAGAAGAAGCTTCATTTTTGAGAACTTTAGATCAAGGTTTGCAATTGTTAGATAAAGTAGTTGCTGAAACATCAGGAAATGAAGTTTCTGGTGCAAAAGTTTTTGAATTGTACGATACGTTCGGATTTCCTAAAGATTTAACAGCGTTAATTCTGAAAGAAAAAGGATATTCGTATAACGAATCAGATTTTGAAGCTGAATTACAAAAACAAAAAGCGCGTTCTCGTGCAGCATCAGAAGTTTCAACTGAAGATTGGTCGGTTTTGATTCCAGGAAATGTAGAAACATTTGTTGGTTACGACAAAACGGAAAACGCTGTAAAAATCACCAGAATTCGTAAAGTTGATTCTAAAAAAGACGGAATTTTATATCAAATTGTTTTAGACAACACACCGTTTTATCCAGAAGGTGGAGGACAAGTTGGCGATAAAGGAACATTGGTTTCGGCGAACGAAATGATCGATATTATTGATACTAAGAAAGAAAATAATTTAATATTACATTTTGCAAAACAACTTCCAGAGAATATTGAAGCTGGATTTGTAGCAAAAGTAAACACCGATTTAAGAACGTCAACTTCCAAAAATCACTCGGCTACGCACTTGATGCATTTGGCTTTGAGAAATATTCTTGGAACACATGTGGAGCAAAAAGGTTCGTTGGTAAATCCTAATTACTTGCGTTTTGACTTCTCCCATTTTTCTAAAGTTTCGGATGATGAATTGCGTCAGGTTGAAGCAAGTGTAAATGCTCAAATCGAAGCACAATTGCAATTGGTAGAGCACAGAAATATTCCAATTCAAGAAGCTTTAGATAAAGGTGCAATGGCTTTGTTTGGAGAAAAATATGGTGATTCAGTAAGAATGATTGAATTTGGCGAAAGCAAAGAACTTTGTGGTGGAATTCACGTGAAAAACACGGCTGACATTTGGCATTTCAAAATCATTTCTGAAGGTGCAGTTGCCGCAGGAATTCGTCGTATTGAAGCAATTACTGGCGATGCAGTTAAAGATTTCTACAAAAATCAAGAAAGTACTTTAGCAGAAATCAAAGAAACTTTGAAAAATCCACAAGATATTTTAAAATCAGTAGCTTCATTGCAAGATGATAATGCGAAATTGAAAAAACAAATTGAGCAATTATTAAAAGAAAAAGTTGACGGATTAAAAAATACTTTAGTTGCCGATTTTCAAGAAATAAACGGAATTAACTTTTTAGCAAAACAAGTTGATTTATCGATGAGTGCAACTAAAGATTTAGCACAAGCAATCGGAACTTCAAAACCAAATTCGTTTGTGTTTTTAGCTTCTGTTGAAGATAATGCTCCAAATATTCACTGTTATATTTCAAAAGAATTGGTTACCGAAAAATCATTAAATGCTGGAAATGTAATCAGAGAATTAGGTAAATACATCGACGGAAATGGTGGTGGACAACCGTTCTTTGCATCAGGAAAAGGTAAAAATGTAAACGGAATTGCAGCTGCTTTGGAAAAGGCGGTTGATTTTTTGAAATAAAATATTTATTTTAATAAAATAATTATAAACTAAAATGATGAAAAACTTTTTTTACTTTTTTGCCTTTATTTCAATGATTTTTGTGTCATGTTCAACCAGTGACGACACAACTTCGCAAGATGTTTTAGTCACTAAAATGATACAAAGTTTTGAAGACGGAACTTTTGAAACGATAAATTTTAATTACAGTGGAAATAAATTATTAGGTCAAACATTTGACAATGGTTATTCAACTGTTACTTATACAGGTGATTTGATATCAAAAATTGAAGTTTTTTTTAATAATGCATTAGAAAGTAGAACACTTTATACTTATGACTCTAATCAACGATTAACCCAATTTGAGCGTTATGAATATGATGATTTCAGCGATTATGGAGATAAAATTGTTTATACATACAATACAAATGGAACTGTTAGTTTTTCCGAATATAGTGGAAACTTGGATAACCCGTTAACGCTATCAGACACTGGTACATTTACATTAAATGCAGTTGGAGAAGTTGTTTCGGTATCAACTTTAAATTCAGGTAACACAACTTATACCTATGATGATAAAAACAGTCCTTATCTTAATGTTTTAGGTTTAAATAAGCTGCTTTTTGATGAAGATCCAAATGGGATGATACATAATATTGTTCAAGAATTGAATTCGTTTAACTACAATAGAACAAGTACATTTACGTATAATGCTGCAGGATTTCCTGTAACTGAACAAATAGAAGAAGACGATGAAATCATTAACATCCAATATTTTTACAATACAGACAATTAAATTTTAGGTTATGAAAAAAATTATTTTAGGATTACTCATTTTTACAGCTTTTACTACTTCTTGTAGTAGTGATGACGATAATGGTTTGGCTGTAACCAAGCAAAATTTACTTGGAAAATGGTATTTAAAAGGAGGAACAATAAATAATGGAGCTTTTGAAGATTACAACCATGATTGTTCAATTTCTAGAGATTTTCAAGAGTTTTTTGATAATGATATTTTAACATTTAATGGATATAATATTGATTGTGAATTAAATGAAGTTGAGGAATCTAACTGGTATTTAAATGGAAGAGTAATAACAGTTTCGATACCCAATTTTATTGAATATGACATTACGGTTGAAAAGTTAACCAGCAATGAGTTGATTTTGAAACAAGATGGAATTAATGAAGATACTGGTGCAGTTGAAGATGTCAGATATTATATGACAAGAAACTAAAGTATACTAAAAACCCTTTTAAAATTTTAATTTTAAAAGGGTTTTTTTGTTGTAAATCAGACTAAAAACTACCTTTAATCTGAAATTCAAACCTTTCATCGAAAGTTTTTTGGCTTTAAAATCAGCATACTTACATTTGAATAATCAAAAATATCCCCAATGTTTTTGATGCCTCAAAACCTCTAATGCAAAATGAATAAATTGAATTCTTACTTTTGGACAATAATATCCATAATTTCTCTAGCCTTAACTTCCTGCACATCTGATTCAGATTCTTCTAAAAATGTAATCTTGCTTAAAAAAATCCAATCGGTTGATTTAGGACAAATCGCGGTTCACAAGTTTTACTATAAAGGAACAAAACTTTCCAAAGTAGCTTTTGATATTCAAGGACAAACCAATGGCGTTGGATATGATAAATATTCTTATACTAACGATTTAATTACCGAAATCAAAACCTATTCAGCTAACAATCAATTGTTAGCTATAACTACATTAAGTTATAATAGTTCAAATCAATTAGCTGAAGTTGTAAAAGTGGAACCATCAAGAAATTATGGTTTAAGAACGGTTTTCAGTTATTCTTTAACAGGAACAGTTGTAGTACAATCTTTTTACGGAAACACTACAGTTCAAGAAAGTTCAACAAATCAAACTACGACGTTTTATTTACTAAATGGTGAAATAGAAAAAAAAGATTTTTTGTCAATAGATATGAATTATACTATTGTTTATGTGTATGATAACTTGAAAAATCCATTTGAAAATGTAACAGGTTACAATGCTATAAAATTATATTCGTTCATCAACAATGGATTGTTTGGTTCAAACCATAATTTGTTGCAACAAACTACCTATTTCTCTCCTGATGTAATCGATTCTCAAGTAGATTTCGAATTAGAATACAACAACAATAATTTTCCAACATCGCGTTATGCTACAGGAAGTTTTTCAGGAGTTTATCAATATTTATATGAATATTATTAATTCGCAATATAATTGAATACTAAAAAAACCTCGCTTAGCAATAAACGAGGTTTTTTTATGAAATCTTCTGATTGTAAATCGGAGTTAATGCAAGCTTACGACTTTCGTAATTTTCCATCCCGAAGCTTGGGGATTGTTTTCTTTTTTCCAAAAAATCATAAACTTGCTCGCTTTTGTTGGTTCGTCGGGTTCTTGTTTGTTAAAAAACCAATGATAGCCAATTTCAATTGCACCATAATCGGCAATGGGATAAACCTCAATACTGTTAGGAATTAAATGTCGAGTTACTTTGTTGCAAATATTTTTTTCGGTGGTTGCGAGCAAAGTGGCTTTGTCTTCTAGTAAACCAGCTTTGTCATGAAAAAACTCAATTTCGTCCGAATAAAAAGCGGCTTGGGTTTTCATATCACAAGAATTATATGCATCAAAAAATGCTTTGTCCATTGATTCAATTTCTTTTTGCAGCGCTTCATCAACTGGTACATAAGGCTTAATTTTAGGTTGCTGCGCCAAAATAGTTCCACAACAAAACACAACAAATAATGATAAAGTAAGCTTGAAATGCATATCTAGATAAGTAAGTTATTTTAATCAAAGTTAACGAATCCGACGATTTTAAAAATATTAAATTAAACTTAACTTTTTTTTGAAAATTTTGGTTTAATATGTCTTGTTTTTTTAAATAAAAAAAGCTAGTCTGTTGAGACTAGCTTTATTTTGTAACGGTAAATTATATCTTAGATAACTGTAACATTTACTGCTGTTGGTCCTTTTTGTCCGTTTTCGACAGAATAAGACACTTGGTCGTTTTCACGTACTTGACCGTTTAAGCCAGTTACATGAACAAATACGTCTTGTCCACCACCATTTGGAGTGATGAATCCGAAGCCTTTTGCTTCATTGAAAAATTTAATTGTTCCTTCGTTCATAAAAAAATGTATTAATAAAGGTGTAAAGGTATGCTTTATTATTGATTTTCAATATTTTATTTAGATTATTTGATTTTTTTTTAAAAAAT
>NZ_JACTAC010000038.1 GCF_014486675.1 Flavobacterium macrobrachii | reverse complement strand
AAAATGCCAATTTTTATTAGTTAAAATTGTATCGAGAAGCAATAGCTACAGGCTATCTCAGTCTATTTTCTATCCTCTATTTTCTATCCTCCATTTTTCTAACTTCTAACTTCTAACTTCCAACTTCCAACTTCCAACTTCTAACTTCTAACTTCCAACTTCTAACTTCTAACTTTTCTCTCCCAATTACGGTTTCACGTAAAACAAACCCAATAACCTTTCCTAAGTTTGATTTCAAATTAAGAAACATGAAATTATACTATATCGAAACAAACCCAGAAAGCAACGGAAAACACCTAGTACACCTATCCGAGTGCATAAAAATCCCCAACTTCCTCAGCCGAAGATTCATTGGCTACTTTAACTCCTGCAAAGAAGCATTGATAGAATCCAGTAAAACCTACCCAAATGTAAACGGTTGCCCAGTGTGCCTTTCAGCATGTCATACTACAACCAATGAAATAAAAAAGTAAAAAAAGCACCCAATTGCGGTTTCCCGTAAAATAGGCTCAAACAACTTAACTAAGTTTGACTATTAATATAAAAATTAAAACCAATGAAAAAAATTACACCGCTTTTAGCACTAATGTTATTAGCATCTTGCAACACGGTCAAAACCTATTACCAAGTATACAAAACCCAATCCCAAACGGTTAAATCAGAAGGAAACACCATTGCATTTGAAGATGCCAATTGCAAAATAAACTACAACCTTTGGGCAGAAAGCGGCAATGCAGGATTTACATTCTACAACAAAACCACCGAAGTAATTTACCTGCAACTAGACCAAAGTTTCTATGTTATTAACGACAGAGCTTACGACTATTATCAAAACAGAATATTCATAGACACAAACCATCTCGCTACAAAAACCTCCAATACTGTAGGCTTTTCGCAACTAGGTTGGCTTTCATTAGCATCCTATTCTACCAATACATTATCCAGTAACAAGACCAGCGGAGTAGAAATCATCGAGGCCAAAGTAGTAGCAATACCTCCGAAAACCTCAAAAACAATCTCCGAATTTCAAATCAACCAAACGCTTTTTCGCGACTGCGATTTGCTTCGTTTTCCAACTTCAAGACAAACCAGCACAAAATCATTCACAGAACAAGCATCACCCATTCGGTTCTATAATACTATAACCTATACAAAAGGCGACAAAACAAACAAAGTCAACAACGATTTCTATGTTTCCGAAATAACCAACATTGGTTCAAAAGATGCTTTCAGCCAAGAAAGAAAAACGTTTTGCAACCAAAAAGGCGGCGGCATTCAAAACGTATTCAAAACAGCTGCACCCGATAAGTTTTATGTAACCTATACCAAAACACAACTCGACACCTGGAAATACTAAACAATATATTTGTGGTTGTTTGCATCAGGACAGTTACACATACGGCTGTTCTGGTTGCAAACAAATAAACTTAAAACAATGTAGATTAGTATAGCATTACAAGTAAAATTATAAAAAAAAACACCCAATTGCGGATTCTTGTAAACCACAACCATTCTTTTGCTTTACGTTTACAAAATATCCATAAAACTACGCAGCGATAGATTGTTATAATCATTTATTTTTGCTACGTTTACATACTTATAAAGCTTAATAAATACAATGTCAGACGAACAAAAGAAACTCCTCGAAACCCAATTATGGGCTATTGCAAACATACTCAGAGGTAAAATTTCAGCCAATCAATTCCAAGATTATATACTTGGTTTTATATTCTATAAATACCTTTCAGAAAAACTAGAAAAAAAAGCAAATGATTTTCTAAAAACCGACGGAATACTATTTAATGAAATTGACGAAAACACCAAAGAAGGCCACGAAATTCTCGAAGCACTAAAAGAAGCCACTGTTGATGCACTAGGTTATTTCCTAAAACCATCCGAACTATTCACAAATCTAGCTAAAAAGGGTAATGCAAAGGTTATAAATGAAGACGATGAAGAACAAATTCAAAGTACCTTCATTTTAGAAGATTTAGCCAATGTTTTAAACTCAATCGAAAAAAGTACAATGGGTTCAGAGAGCCAAGACGACTTTGATAATTTATTCTATGATATAGATTTAAACTCAACTAAGATTGGAAGAACTACAAAAGATAGAAACGATGTTATTGTAAAAATCTTAACAGCATTAGATGAAATTGATTTCGACTTAGACAATACCGATGGCGATGTATTAGGTGATGCTTACGAATATCTTATTGGTCAGTTTGCAGCAGGAGCAGGACAAAAAGCAGGAGAATTTTACACACCACAACAAGTATCTTCTATCTTGGCCAAAATTGTAACTACCAGAAAAAGCAAGTTAAAATCAGTATATGACCCAACGTGTGGGAGTGGTTCGCTGTTGCTTCGAGTAGCTAGAGAAGTTGAAGAAGTTGGGCATTTTTACGGACAAGAACAAAACCGAACAACTTACAACTTAGCTCGAATGAATATGATTTTGCACGATGTAAATTATCATAAATTCGATATTAAAAACGAAGACACTTTAGAAAAACCGCAACATTTAGATTTTAAGTTTGATGCTATTGTAGCAAATCCACCATTTTCTGCTAAATGGTCTGCAAATCCTTTATTTTCAAATGATGATAGATTTTCACAATACGGTAGATTAGCACCAGGAACAAAAGCAGATTTTGCTTTCATTCAACATATGGTACACCAATTAGATGATAACGGAATTATGGCTTGTATTGCTCCTCACGGAGTTTTATTTCGTGGTGCAGCAGAAGGACATATTCGTAAATATTTAATTGAAGATAGAAACTACATTGATGCAATTATTGGTTTGCCTTCAAACTTATTTTATGGCACAAGTATTCCAACGTGCATTTTAGTTTTAAAGAAATGTAAAGAAACTCCAGAGAATATTTTATTTATTGATGCTAGTAATGATTTTGAAAAAGTAAAAAATCAAAATGTATTAAGAGAACAAGACATTGATAAAATTATTAAAACATATCAAAATAGAGAAGTAATTGAAAAATATTCAAACCTTGCAACACTTGAAGAAATAAAAGCAAACGATTATAATTTAAACATTCCTCGTTATGTAAATACGTTTGAAGAAGCAATAGAAATCAATATCGACACTATTGCCGATAAATTACAAGCAATAGATACAAAAATGACAACAGTTGACAATACCATTGCCTCATTTTGTAAAGAGCTAAATATTAAAACACCTTTTTAATATGGAAATACTTCAACCAAAATTAAGATTTCCAGAGTTTAAAGAAAATTGGGAAATTGAAGCTTTAGAGGAATACATTGATTTATTTTCAGGCATTGCTTTAAAAAGTGAAGAAATAAGTGAAGACAACAACGGTACGCCTATTTTGAGGGGAATAAATATAACAGAGGGTTCGATAAGGCATACTAAAGAAATTGACAGGTATTATCTAGGAAATGTTGACAAACTTCAAAAGTATTTTGTTAAAGAAGATGATTTAGTACTTGGAATGGACGGCTCGAAAGTTGGAAAAAACGTAGCATTGATAAAAAAAGATGATGAGAACGCAATATTAATTCAAAGGGTTGCAAGATTAAGATCTAATAGCAAATCAAACATTAGATATATATATCAACAAGTATTTTCTAAAAAATTTCACGATTATGTAGATATTGTAAATACTAGTTCAGGAATACCGCACATCAGCTCACAACAAATTAAAGATTTTAAAATTGGTTTTCCGTCACTCGAAGAACAAACCAAAATAGCCAATTTCCTTTCTTCAGTTGATGAAAAACTAAATCTATTAAAAGAAAAGAAAACACTTCTAGAAGACTACAAAAAAGGCATTATGCAAAAAATCTTCAACCAAGAAATAAGGTTCAAAGATGATAATGGTAATGATTTTGAAGATTGGGAAGAAGTTAAATTATCTGATTTTGCGGAGGTAAATAAAGGAAATCAATTAAATAAAGATGATTTAAATGATTTTGAGACTTACCCTTGTATTAGTGGAGGTATTGAACCTTCAGGTTACACAAACAAATATAATCGTGAAGAAAATACAATTATTATTAGTGAAGGAGGTAATTCTTGTGGTTATGTAAATTTTGTTAAAACAAAGTTTTGGTGTGGTGGTCATTGTTATTCAATAGATTTATTGAATAATTTTTCTAAAACTTTTGTGTATCAATTACTAAAATTTTATCAGGATGAAATTATGAGATTAAGAGTAGGTTCTGGTTTACCAAATATTCAAAAGAAAGATTTGAAAAATTTAATTGTCAATCTACCAAGTTCATTGGGAGAACAAACCAAAATCACAAATTTCCTTTCAGCAATTGATGGAAAAATAGAATTAGTTTCAAATCAAATACAAGACACCCAAGAATATAAAAAAGGGTTATTACAACAAATGTTTGTTTAAATGGCAAATGAAATAAAAAAATATTATTTATTTATAGATGAAAGCGGAGATCACGGTCTAGTTAATTTAGACCCTGATTTCCCAGTTTTTTTACTTTGTGGCCTTTTAATGTCTGATGACAATTATGAAACAACTAGAAACAATATAAATGTTTTAAAAAGAAAATTTTGGGCAAATAAAGAAGTTATTCTTCATTCTCGCGATATTAGAAAATGCAATAAGGAATTTCAAATTTTATTTGATAATGAAATTAAGCAACAATTTTATTTAGATTTAAACGCTATAATTAAAGATAGTAAATATAGAATTTTAGCATCTGCAATAAATAAAGTTAAATACATCAAAATGTATGGCAAATTGTCAAATGATGTTTATGAATTAGCATTGTCTTTTATTATTGAAAGAGCAATCTTTTGTTTGGATGAAGTAACAAACACTGAAAAACTACTTGAAATAGTTATTGAAAAAAGAGGTAAAAAAGAAGATAAGAAATTAGAAGAACATTTTCAAAGATTATTGTCCAGAGGAACAGGTTATGTGTCGGCTGAAAGATTAAAAGAAGTTAGAATAAAAATTGTATTTAAAGATAAAAAGGAAAATATCAATGGTTTGCAATTAACCGATTTAGTGGCTTATCCTATTGCGAGATACGTTATTGAACCTAAAAGAGCAAACCCTGCATTTGATGTATTATGCAATAAGATTTATCATAAAAATGGCTTGAGATATGGACTTAAAAGATTTCCTTAAAAAATAAAAGCCAAACTTTCGTCTGGCTACTATTCGACCGGGGACACCCCAATCCTTATATCTTGAATAAGAAATTCAATATTTTATGGTGCAAATATACAAATAAAACCATACACTTATAAACATTTTTGTGTATTTATTAACAAAATAAAACAATGACATCACAATCAGAATTAATATTAGAACAAAACTTAATCAGTCAATTAACAGCTAATGGATATGATAAAGTAACTATTAAAGATGAAACCGATTTATTGGCTAATCTTAAAAAACAATTAGAAAAACACAACAACAAAGTTTTTTCTGATAGTGATTTCAAGCAAATAATAAACCACCTTTCAAAGTCAAATAACATCTTTGAAAAAGCTTTATTACTTCGTGATAAATTTGCATTCAAGAATGATAAAAATGAGTTAGTTTATGTTGAGTTCATCAATATGGATTTTTGGTGTCAAAACGAATACCAAGTAACTAATCAAATAACAGTTGAAGGTTCATATAAAAATCGTTATGATGTAACTATATTAATCAATGGTTTGCCATTAGTTCAAATAGAATTAAAGAAAACCGGCATAGAGTTAAAAGAAGCCTACAATCAAATTAACCGTTATCAAAAACATTCCTTTTCGTCTAATACAGGATTATTCAATTTCGTTCAATTATTTGTTATTAGCAATGGAGTAAACACAAAATACTTCAGCAACTTTGGTAATAAAAAACCAGACTTCAAACAAACATTCTATTGGACAGACGACAACAACAAACGTATTTCTAAATTAGAAGATTTCGCTAATACTTTCCTTGAAAAATGTCATTTGTCTAAAATGATAACCAAGTATATAGTATTACACGATACCGATAAAATGCTAATGGTTTTAAGACCTTATCAGTTCTTTGCAGTAGAAAGAATTATTGATAAAGTAAAAAATAGTAATCATAACGGTTATATATGGCATACAACGGGATCGGGAAAAACTTTAACATCATTCAAAGCAAGTCAAATACTTTCACAATTACCAAAAGTAGATAAAGTAGTTTTCTGTGTAGATAGACAAGATTTAGATTACCAAACAGCTAAAGAGTTCAACGCTTTTAAACCTGATTGTGTTGATACTACAAATAATACAAAGTCATTAGTAAATCAATTTAATGATGCAAATAATAAGCTAATTGTAACTACCATTCAAAAGTTATATAATGCCATTACCAAAGAGCATCATTTAAAAACAATGGATAATCTAAAAGATAAAAAGATTGTCTTTATTTTCGATGAATGCCATCGTTCTCAATTTGGAGATACACATAAAAAAATCACACAGTATTTCAAAAACTATCAAATGTTTGGTTTCACAGGAACACCAATATTTGTAGAAAATGCACTTTCAAAAAACAAAGAAAACCAAACCACAGCCAGTCTATTCGGCAACCGTTTGCACCAATACGTAATAACAGATGCCATCAAAGACGAAAACGTATTGCGCTTTTCAGTCGAATACGTCGGTCGATACAAAGAAAAAAATTCCCAAAACGAAATAGATACCGAGGTCGAAGCCATAGACTCAAAAGAGCTAATGGAAAGCAAAGACCGCATAGAAAAAATAGCCAACTATGTTATCCAACAACATCCATTAAAAACGCACAACAAAGAGTTCACAGCAATGTTTTGCGTCAGTAGTGTGGAAGTGCTAATTAAATACTACGACACATTCCTAAAACTAAAAGAACAAGGAAAACACAACCTCAATATTGCAACAATCTTCAGCTTCGGAGCCAATGACGACATGATAAGCGACACCGATAACTATGACGAAAGAGACTTCAACACCGTGGCAGAACCAGAGGACAACTCCTATCACAAAAGAGACAAACTAGAATCCTATATCGAAATCTATAACAAAAAATACAACACAAACTATTCAACCAAAGACAGCATACTATTCTATAACTACTACAAAGACATCGCCAAGCGAGTTCGCGACAAACAAATAGACATACTTTTCGTAGTCAATATGTTCCTAACAGGTTTTGATTCTAAAACATTGAATACATTATATGTCGATAAAAATTTAAGACACCACGGATTAATCCAAGCCTATTCCAGAACCAACAGAATACTAGGCGAAAAAAAATCACAAGGAAACATCATTGTCTTCAGAAACCTCAAAAAAGCAACAGACGATGCAATAGCGTTATTTTCAAACAAAGAAGCAAAGGAAATAATCATAATGCAACCTTATGATAAATACGTAAAAGACATCAACGAAGCCTACCAAAAACTAATCAATATAGTACCAACATTCGAATCAGTAGATAGTTTATATTCAGAAGACGAAGAACTAGAATTTATAATAGCATTTAGACATTTAATCCGTTTAAAAAATGTGATTTCATCCTATGTAGATTTTACTTATGATGATATAGATTTAAACGAACAAGAATTTAATAATTACAAATCGAAATATTTAGAATTATACGATAAAAACAATAACATAAAAAACAAAACATCCATTATAAATGAAGTAGATTTCGAACTAGAATTAATCCATCGCGATGACATCACAGTAAGCTATATATTAGCATTATTAGCCAATCTAAAAGCAACAACCAACGAAGAAAAAGAAAGAAAACAAAAAGAAATACTCGATTTAGTAGCAGGCGAATCAAAACTACGTAGCAAAAGAGAACTCATAGAAAAATTCATCATCGAAAACCTGCCACTAATCCAACCCGAAAACATCGAAGAAGATTATAACACCTACATGAATGAAGAAAAACAAAAAGCATTCAATAAATTCGTCGAAGAAGAAAAACTCAACAGCGATAAACTAAAAAAACTAACCGAAGATTATTTATTTTCACAAAGAACACCAACAAAACAAGAAGTAGTAGACATACTCGAAAACCAACCATCAATTATGCAAAGAGCAAAAGTAGGCGATACAATCCTAAGTAAATTCATGAATTTTATAAATACCTTTTTCAATGATTAAAAGACAGAACGTAGGGCTTTCGCAAAAGAAAGTTGCTTTGACAAGTCTTTAAACTAAACATCTAGAGTATTTAAGTTTTGTTTTGTCTAAATAGTAGTTGGGATTAGGTGCTAGTATTAACAAACAGATAAATGTAAATTATACAATAAAAAATAACCATGTGCATAGTTTCTAAAAACATTAAGTTTTGTACTTGTAAATCTACTTCAATAGAGCAATTGAATCATTATTGGCTTTTGCACAGGAGAAATAAAGATAAAAACGAAATCATAATTGGAGAAGTAATGCTACCATCTTTCGCTACTAATGATGAGCAAAATCTACAAACATTAGAAATACGATTAAATGAGTTAGATGCTTTTGATTTTGAAACTGCCTTCAAGAATAAAGACATTTTGGAAATTGTTTTGCATAATAAAGATGCTTCAAAACGGAGGATGTATGCATTTGAACATAAAAAAAGTAAATGGGTAAAAAAAAAAATCGATTACTTTTATACCAGTGGTCATTGCGATACTATTCAATTCGGTAAATTGAAAAAAATATTTTCACCTCAATAGTTACCATCTCCGCTACCGCGTGAAACCACTTGCGTAGAAATCCCTTCACCAGCTCTTCGAAGTCTCCCGAATTCGTAGCAACAAATACCTAACCGAAACCGATAAATGAATAAAACAAAGTAATAAAACTCAACCATGAAAGAAGATAAAAAACCATACCGCGACGAATTAACAGAAAAAATGCACTCCGAGTTCGAAATCTCAGAAGAACAAGAGCGCAAAATAAGAGTATGGATGGCTCGAGAAGCCATGAAAGAATTTAATCGTTCAATCGAGTATGTTTGCAAAATGTATAATCTAAAAGAAGAAGATTTTAAAAATGTCGAACATATTTAGTACTTCGTAATTCATTGTTTCTTTTGTCATTCTGAGGAACGAAGAATCACACACACTAATCACAGAAAAAACGTGAAAGACAAGTGTGATGTTTCCTGCGTCAACATGACAAAAAGAGAGAATAGAAAATAAAAACCATAGATAATATAATGATTGAACATTACGAAGGACATTTTTCATTTTATGTATACATAATCACCAATAAACATAGGTCAACTTACTATATCGGAATGACTAATGATCTAGGCAGACGTTTAACAGAACACAAAGAAAATATAGAAAAAGGAATTAAAACATTTGCCTCAAAATACAATCTTAAATTTTTAGTTTACTATGAAAAGTTTACTTGGGTGCAACTAGCTATTGAAAGAGAAAAAGAGTTAAAAGGTTGGAAGAGAGACAAAAAATTAGAATTGATTCGCTCCTTTAATGAGAATTTTGAATTTTTAAATCATCGTTTCGTTTGATTTTGTCATTCTGAGGAACGAAGAATCACACTCACTAATCACCAGTTCTGCGAAGTCTCCAGACTTCGTAGCAACAAAAAAACAAATCGAAAGAGCCAATCCCTACAGGGATGCTATTTCGGTAAGGATGTATTTTAATCCATCCCAAAAAAATTTGTGAAAATTTGTGTAATTTGTGGCAAAAAATAACAACCATTAAGCACTGCAAAGTCCAAAAATTAATGAACCAAATAAAAATAAAACTATAAATGGGTTGTGATATTTCTATATTAAGTCGTCATAATTTAAACATCACTAATGTTGAAACACTCGCCATTGATTTATCAAATAGATTAGGGTTTTCTATAGAATATGGTTACTATAACATTGAGATTTTCAGCACACTACTCGAAAATGATTTAAAAGAAGATTTCATTTCATTGGGTTACATCGAAAAAAAACCATTCACAAAAAAATACCGCTTAGTGGATGAAATGTTTCAAAAAAAACAACTCCATCAAAAATATGGTGATGCCGTTTTCAACAAGAAAGAATATTGGTTTTGGTATGATTTTGAAAGATATAATGATGAAATGCCTAGTACTGAAAAAATTGAACAAGAAAAAAAGGAACTTAAAATTGCTCAATATAATTTATATAATGATTCAACAACAGAAGAATACAGCTATATGTATATCCATGACGAACTGGTTTCGAATGATTTGCATTATTATACAAGATGGTGGACATTCTGTAAAACAATACAAACCCGAGAGTATATAGAGGAAGACAATTATCAAAATTTTAGAAAATCCGTTATGTTAGACACACTAGCACTAGGTGGAGACAAAGCCTATTTTGTAAACGACCAAAGCAACCAACTAGAAGGCGTAGGACAAGGAGAAGAAATGTATTATACCTATAAAGAACTCGAAGAATTTATACAAACAAGAGAAAATCTAGAACTAGTTTCAATTTCTAAAACTTTTTTAGACGAGAAATACCAAGAAGAAGTTAGCAACAAACAAGAAGATACACTTGCTTTTTTTGATGATTTTGAAGATTTGAAAAAGCAATAATAACAGAGAGTAAATAGATTAACCAAATCCACCTCGTCACTTCGAGTGTTTTTGGCTAACAACAAACCAACCCGCAAAAGAAGAAAACGCCCAAGCCAAAAATGTATCGAGAAGCTACAAATAACCTTATAACCTCATAACCTTATAACCTCATAAACGTATAACCAAATCCCCAAATAACCCTAAACCCCAAAAACAACAACCCAAAACCCACCAAACAATCCCGTCAGAGATGCTATTTCGGTGAGGATGTACTTTAGTGCATCTCGCTAACCAAAACCCAACATTCCATCCTTCGTCTCTTCGAGTGTTTTTGGCTAACAATAAACTATCAAACGAAAAGCAAATCTCCCAAGCCAAAAATGTATCGAGAAGCTACAAATAACCTCATAACCTCATAAATGTATAACCAAATCCCCAAATAACCCTAAACCCCAAAAACAACAACCCAAAACCCACCAACCAATCCCGTCAGAGATGATATTTCGGTAAGGATGTACTTTAGTGCATCCCACTAACCAAAACCCAACATTCCATCCACCGTCACTTCGAGTGTTTTTGGCTAACAACAAACCAACCATCAAAAAAAACAAATCCCCAAGCCAAAAATGTATCGAGAAGCTACAAATAACCTTATAACCTCATAACCTTATAACCTCATAAACGTATAACCAAACCCTCCAACCAATCCCGTCAGAGATGATATTTCGGTAAGGATGTACTTTAGTGCATCCCACTAACCAAGACCTAACAGGTTTTGGAAACCTGTTAGGTCTAATAAAACCCAACATCACAAGACAATCCAAAACTTCCCAAACTCCCAATCCCGTCAGGGATGATATTTCGGTAAGGATGTACTTTAGTGCATCCCGCTAACCATCAAACAAAAAACCAAATCCCCAAATAACCCTAAACCCCAACAACCAACAACCCAAAACCATTTTGTTCATGAAAACCATAAAAAGCACCATTAACATCCTGCAAATACCGGTAGTGCAAAACCGCTATCTTAAAACCACTGGCATCATTCGGTACAGTAGCAGCCAAAGGAACAGCCTGAGGAGCACCATTTTTTGGCACACGTACAGCGTCACTCCTAAAAAGAGAAGCTTTCATCTGTTCTAAATCCAAAACAACAACACCAAGTTGCAACTCCAAATGAGTAGCACTAGCTAGAAACTTCAAGCTTTTCGGAGCAAAATCACTAAAAGTGTAAGTCGTACTAGCAGCATCATAAAAACCAGTATCAGTAGGCAAACAAAAAGAAGTAAAACAAAAACCAGAAATCAAAGCTTTACCATCAGCCTGTTGCAAACCCAAACCAACTTTCCGTTGACCACGTCCAGAGACCAAATCAGCATTTTTAATACCAATAAATAATTTCATTAATCTACCTTGTAACTCCTCATTGCGTTGCTTACCCAAAAAAGGAAACAAACTGTCTTTAAATAATTTTTTAACCCGAGAACAATGACCAAACTCACTATTATTTTCCCTAACACGTTCCATGGTAGCACTATTTTTAATCGCTTTGCCCGTAAATCCACCACCTGCTTTTCGAGCAACAGGCTTACCCTTGCGCATATAAAAATTAACCCCATCAATAGTGCCAACCAACGGTATAATACCAACTTGCTTTGCCATAACACAACGTTTAAAATAAACAATAATCAAAGATACTAAATATATATGTCGTCTATATAACCTATTTATATAAACTATATAACGTGTAAAATTACAGTAAAACTAATACCAAACAAAAGAAAAACAGTGAATAATTAATGTAAATTAGAAACCAAAATGCCATTAAGAAGAATGAAATCCATACTAACCCTACTACTGCTACTCCTAATTTCGGTTACCACAGCCCAAGTTAAAATCCTAACCTGGAATGTAGAAAACCTAGGCAATTCAAAATCCGACAACACCATCCAATACATAGCTTCGGTACTAAAACACTATGATGTGGTAGCACTACAAGAAGTAGTAGCTGGCCATGGTGGCGCACAAGCCGTAGCCAAACTAGCCGACGAACTCAACCGAACCGGCAACAAATGGGATTATGCCGTGAGTAACCCAACTGAGAGTTCCAGCTACAAAACCGAGCGCTATGCCTTCCTGTGGAAAACCGCCAAAGTAAAACGAATAGGCAAGGCTTGGCTCGAAAACAACTACCAACTTCAAATAGACCGCGAACCCTATTTAGCCACGTTTGAATACAACAAAAAACAGTTCACGCTAGTCAATTTTCACGCCATCACCAAAAGCAAACAACCCGAAACCGAAATCAAATACTTCAAGTTCCTTCCAGAAACCTATCCCAGTTTGAACCTGATTTTCTTAGGCGATTTCAATTGTCCACAGTCGCACACCGTATTCAATCCATTAAAGAAAATGGGCTATCTTCCAGTATTCACAAACCAAAAAACATCGCTCAAAAAATCGTGTGTTGAAGACAAATGCCTTTCCAACGAGTTCGATAACATTTGGTATCCTACCAATAGAGTAGAAGCTACAAAACCAACAGCCATACTATTCTACAAAGACTTCAATGATTTTAATTCAGCAAGAGAAATCACCGATCACATTCCGCTAGCGGTAACCCTACAACTAAAATAAAACAACAGTATGAAACCAAAACAACTCCTTTCATTTTCAGTACTAGCAATCGTGCTATCACTGCTAGGACTATCCTGCAAACAAAAAGAACAACAACCAAGCAACTTTACACCCGAAAACTCTAAAAACCTTACCCAAGAAGAAAAACAAACCCTACACACCGATACAACCCATAAATACGAATACAGAACAGGAACCAGCGGCAACTACGATGTTTCAGGTTTTGACACCAAAGGCAAAGAAGTATCGGGCAGTGTATATATGGAAGACAAACAGGGCGCAGGAATACTAACCATTTCTGGCGGAGAAGAAATAGAGGTAGCAGTAGAATGGACAGGCAATGGCGAACTACTAGCAACCGACAATCAAGGAAATCTGTACGAACTAACAGTAGATTAAAAAAGGGCATAGCTCTATAAACAGCAATCCCATTCCAATAAAAAAAAACTGTCTTACTTACAGGTGCAATTAGTATTCATAGCAATAAATAGCAAGTCTAAATATTCATAAGAAAAAATCTGTGCTAATCTGTGCAAACCGTGGCAAAAAAACCAAATCACAAACCAACACAGCAATAAACTACTCTAAAATCCTAATATTTTTTTATGATTTGTTTGTTTGCTAAATCGTTTTCTATAAAGTACCTTTGCAAAGATTTCGAAATATCGAGACAAAAAAAGAAAAAAACAAAGCATTGAACGCTACCGTCAAACCCTTTTCACTAAAAACAATCACCACTGATTTTAAAGAAATCACCAAAGCAGGATTAGCTGTAAGTGTGGTGTTCTCCTCAATAGCAGGATACCTTTTAGGATTTGATGAAAATAACCCCTTCAGCTGGACAACCCTAATCATCCTAACCGTTGGTGGATATTGCATGGTCGGTGCCTCGAATGCCTACAACCAAGTAATAGAAAAAGACCTCGATGCCAAAATGGACAGAACCAAAAACCGTCCAGTCGCATCAGGAAGAATGTCACCCAATCATGCACTCTTTGTAGCAAGCCTTTTAACCATAATTGGATTAGTATTATTATACACCATCAATCCAAAATCAGCCATGTTTGGCGCAATTTCTATTTTTCTATACACCAGTATTTACACACCTTTAAAAACCTATACGCCTCTTTCAGTATTTGTCGGAGCCTTTCCAGGAGCAATTCCCTTCATGTTAGGTTGGGTAGCCGCTACTGGCGAATTTGGTATAGAAGCAGGAACCCTATTTCTAATTCAATTCTTCTGGCAGTTTCCCCATTTTTGGGCAATAGGTTGGTTTCTTTATGAAGATTACGAAAAAGCAGGATTTTTTATGCTCCCAACAGGAAAAAAAGACAATTCAACAGCGCTTCAAACCGTGCTTTATTCCTTTTGGTTACTAGTAGCATCATTATTACCAGCATTTGGATACACAGGAAAACTTTTTCTTTCGCCAATTGCAGCAGGTTTAGTATTTTTGCTCGGAGTTTGGATGATATTCTATGCCATCAAACTCTATCAAATAAGAACAGCAAAAGCAGCACGAACATTAATGCTAGTTAGTGTTTCCTATATCAGTCTTTTGCAAATAGTATATATAGTAGATAAATTTTTAAGACAATAAGTATGACAATGACCGCCGAAGAACATAAAGCAAGATCATCAAGATCATACAAACTGATTTTGTTGTTTGCTATGTTAAGCATGACTATGATGTTTGCTGGCTTAACCAGTGCCTTTGTAGTAAGTAAATCTCGTGGAGATTGGTTGCAAAATTTCCAAATGCCGAGCGCATTCTATTTTAGCACCTTGGTAATAATCTTATGCAGCATCAACTTTGTTTTTGTTAAGAAAGCAATAAAAAAAGACGATAGAAAAACAACAACAACTCTACTGTTAACCATTTTAGCACTAGGACTACTGTTTGTTTACCTACAATTTCAAGGTTTCGCCGAAGTGAAAAATGCAGGATATTATTTCACCGGTCCAGGAAGTAATGTTACTACAACTTTTCTATACGTTGTAGCAGCAGCCCACCTTGTACACCTATTTGGAGGAATTATTTCACTTTTAATCATAATTTATAATCATTTTAAACAAAAATACAATTCAAGTCAATTGCTTGGAATTGAGCTTGGTGCAATGTATTGGCACTTTCTCGATTTCTTGTGGATTTATTTGTTTTTATTTTTATATTTCTTTAAATAAGAAAAAAAATCTAAATTTGGGAACTTTTTAACGAATTAACTTTTATGGGAGCGACAGTTACTACTGCAAATACTACTGGAAACACTTGGGGTGGAGGAAATGAGCCAATGGGAGCAAGTTATGGTAAAATGATGATGTGGTTTTTTATCGTATCAGATGCTTTAACATTCTCTGGATTCCTTGCCGCTTACGGTTTCTCTAGGTTTAAATTTATTGATACTTGGCCAATTGCCGATGAAGTGTTTACTCACTTTCCATTTTTACACGGTGTTGATGCACCAATGTATTATGTAGCTTTAATGACCTTTATTTTGATCTTTTCGTCAGTAACAATGGTATTAGCCGTTGATGCAGGTCATCAAATGAAACAGAAAAAAGTAGCATTCTACATGCTGTTAACCATCGTTGGAGGTTTAATCTTCGTAGGTTCACAAGCTTGGGAATGGAAAAATTTCATCAAAGGAGAGTTTGGTGCTGTAGAAACTAAAGGTGGAAGCATTCTTCAATTTGTTGACAAAGAAGGTAAAAGAGTAAAACTTGCCGACTTTGCTGCAACACTACAAGAAGATAGAACACAACACAAAGCAAGCAACGGTATTTGGTTTGAAAGCGAACCAGCTTTACCAACCTATTCAGTTGCAGAAGTGCAAGCAGGTTTCAAAGCACATCCTGATTTATTAATCAGAACAGAAGCTATCTACAGAGGTACAGACGCTGAGAAAAAAGACGCTAAACTTCATCCAGAACTAAATAAAGAAAAACACAAAACAGTTCTAACTCGTGCAGAATCGGAAGCAATGTTAGCAAACGGAGCTTTAGTAGTAGAAGGTGCAAACCTTAAACACAACGAGTACGGAAGTAAACTATTCGCTGATTTCTTCTTCTTTATTACTGGTTTCCATGGTTTCCACGTATTCTCAGGAGTTATCATTAATATTATTATTTTCTTAAATGTTCTACTAGGAACATACGAAAAAAGAAGAAGCTACGAAATGGTTGAAAAAGTTGGTCTTTATTGGCACTTTGTAGATTTAGTTTGGGTATTCGTATTTACATTCTTCTATTTAGTTTAATCTTGAATTTATAACCTATTATGGCACACGATAATCACGCACACGAATCACACACTAAAAAGATATGGATTGTTTTTGGAATCCTTTCTATAGTAACGATAGTTGAAGTTTATTTAGGAATCATCAAACCAGCATCTTTGGTAATGAACGATTTTCTTGGAATGAACTTATTAAACTGGATATTTATTATTCTAACACTATACAAAGCCTACAAAATTACTTGGGCTTTCATGCACATGGACGGCGAAAAAGCAAGTCTAAGATGGGCAGTTGTTGGAACAACAGTATTCTTAGTCTTATATTTAATATTTATACTTTTGGTAGAAGGAAATTACGTTTATGAAGTCTTTAGAGACTCAACTATTAAATGGAATTTTTAACACTATATTAATTCAAAAAAAGTCCCGATGTTAATCGGGACTTTTTTATTTTTGTATTCGACAAATTAGTCACTCAAGCCATGAAAAAAAAAGCAGTCCTAATTATTCTATTTATACTTCCTTTAGTAGTATACCTTTTCTTTGCTACAGGAGTAAACAGCTTTATTAAACTTCCAACGCTTACCGAAAAAATAGCGGATGTTAATCCAAATTGGAAATCACTAAACGGAGAAAAGGTAACACTTAATGATAAGATAACCATTCTAGGATTTTCTGGAGAAAACATCATGGAAAACAGAGGTAATTTTTTTCTCTTAAACCAAAAGATTTACAATCGAAATAAAGAATTCAAAGACTTTCAAATCGTTTTCATTTCGCCCGATGGAACTCAAGATAAAGTAAAAAGTATTTTGGAACGATTAGACAAATTAACGGATACCAAAGGCTATCATTTTGTATTTGCTAAACCCGAAGAAATCAAAGAGTTTTTCAAGACAATGAAATTAGTGGGTCAACTTAATGATAATTTTGGTTCACCCAATGTCTATATCATCGATAAACAAAGAAACCTTCGTGGAAGAAAAGGCAAAAGCGTTCAAGGAAAACCAGAATATCGCGAAGGGTACAACGTTCAATCTTCGGCAGAACTCCACAACGAAATGACCGACGATTTAAAAATAATTCTAGCCGAATACCGTTTAGCACTAAAAAAGAATAACAGAAAAGATGCTTTTCGTGACAAAATAACCAAAGAAGTAGAAACAAAGATTCAGGAAAATGAAAAATAAATCATATATCGGAATTTCATTAGTAGTTCTAGTTTTTGGAATTATTTTTATTCCAAAAATTATCAATAGAATAACAAACGGAACCGTTGTACAAGGCAATCGAATTGACGGAGTTTCCAATCATAAAAATAAAGAAGTTGAAACAGGTTTAGTAAAAATTGGTCCTGCGCCAAAGTTTGAATTAACCAATCAAGACGGAAAAACAATTTCTAATAAAAACTATGACGGAAAAGTATATGTTGTCGAGTTTTTCTTTTCAACCTGTCCAACCATTTGTCCAATCATGAATAAAAACATGATTACCATCCAAAATGAGTTTTTTGGTAACCCAAATTTTGGTATTGCTTCCATAACCATTAATCCCGAAAATGATACAGCAGCAGTATTAAAAAAACACGCCGAAGAATTAGGCGTTAAATCAACCAATTGGCACTTTTTAACGGGCGATCAAAAATACATATACGAAATAGCCAACAAAGGTTTCAATCTTTATGCTGGCCAAAATAAGAATGCTAATGGCGGTTTTGAACATTCTGGATTGTTTGCTTTGATTGATAAAGAAGGAAACATTCGCTGTAGAAAAGACCAATTTGGAAACCCAATCTTGTACTACGACGGATTGGAAGCTAAAGGAGTAAAAGCAATTATTGAAGACATAAAAATATTGATAAATGAATAATCAAAATAATAATTTAGAAGGAAAATTCAAATCGGGAATAGTTGTTGTTTCTATACTAATTCCTGTTGTTGTTGCTATTTTATTTAGTGTTAAACTAAAAGATTTTGGTATTGAGGTTGAACCGTTATCATTTTTACCACCAATTTATGCAGGAATTAACGCATTAACTGCAATTCTTCTGGTAATTGGAGTTATAGCCATTAAAAACGGTAATCGTGAAAAACATCAAAAACTAATGACAGCAGCAATTGGTTGTTCAGTTGCATTTCTTGTCATGTATGTTGCCTATCATTTAACCGCTGATTCTGCAAAATATGGTGATGTTAACCACGATGGAACTGTTAGCGAAATAGAACTAGCCGAAGCTGGAATTATGCGACTGATTTATTTCTTCATTCTAATTACGCATATTTTATTATCTATTATCATCATTCCATTAGTATTGTTTACTTATGTTAGAGCTTTAGCGGAGCGTTTTGATAGACATAAAAAAATAGCTAAAATCACATTCCCAATTTGGTTATACGTTGCTATAACTGGAGTAATTGTTTACATCATGATTTCGCCTTATTATGCAAACTAAGTCAAAAATCAATAATCAAAAGTCAAAAGCAAAAAGCAAAATGAATAAAGGATTGTTCTTTACCCTATGCTCTTTACTCTTTGCTCTTAATGCAAATGCTCAATGCGCCATGTGTCGCGCATCATTAGAAAGTAATGGCGATACAAAACAAGCCGAAGCTGTAAACGATGGAATTGTCTATCTAATGGCAATTCCGTATATCTTAGTTGGTTTGCTAGGATTTATTATTTACAGAATGTATACAAAGAGAAAATAGTTAGAATTCAACTCCTAATAGGTTTTCAAAACCTGTTAGGTTTAAAAACTATTCCATCCCATCAATCAAAACTTTCATTTTTCCTGTGGTGGTGATGAATGCAATCATGGCTTTGTCGGTCAATTCTACTTTTTCAAATTCAAAGTCGTTCATTGTTCCGTTAACGAAAACACCTTTCATTGGCGAATAATTATTCAAATAAGGCAACATGTTTTTCTTTCCTTCGTCCAAGTTTTCTTTGATAGAATAACGACAATTTTCTTGAATTTTTCTTAAAATCATGCCTTGCAACAACCAATTGGCGGTTTTGGTCAACAAACCTTTGGTGTTCAAAACATAATCCATTTGGTCAAAATAAATTTCCTTAGTAATCGAATTATAATTTGGAATTCCCGACAGGTAAATCGTTCCGTTAATACTTCCAGTCATGTCGAGTGCAATGATAATTTTGCTGTCTTTGTGCCAAAGCGAAACATTTTGAACCACAATTTTTCTTTTACCTGATGCAAATTCTTTTCCTTTAAAATTAGCAGTAATAATTTTCGAAGCACTATCATAAGTAGAAATGGCAGCAATATTAGCAGTCACTTTATCAGGAACGCTAACTACAGGTTTGAAAGCAATTTTTGTTCTATCAAACGTGTTTTTCGGTTGCTGACCAACCATCGTTTCCATGTTGCATTTTAGTCCTAAATTCATGTTTATTTTTGTTTTGCTTAAAACAGCATCGGTTACATAAACTTCTATTGGAATTAGTTTGAACCAAGTTTGATATTGTTCGCTGGTTTGAAACGGCGTACTCATTTTGTCCAAAACATCAAGAACGTAAGGTTTAAAATCCGCCGATTGATTGATGGCTTCGTCAATTTTCTTAGCTACTTTCGATTTAAAAATCGACAAGGTTGGATTGATAATATAAGTAATCGGAACATTTTTTCCTGCAACGGTAATCGTTGGACTTTCGCTCCATTCAAAATCTTCAATTTTTGAAACCGTATTCATTTTAAAATTAGACAACTTAACATCGCTAACCAAGGTAATTATGCCATTTAAATTAATTTCTCTGGTGTCGTTCAAACCCATAAAATCGGTTCCATATTTGAATTTAGACCAAATTTTTAAAGGCAAAGTTGTCTGGATTCTTCCGTTTTTTTCAACAATTTTAATTGGAGCCGTTTTAGTAATTTTCATTTCCGTTTTATCATCGTTGATGTTTGTGTCGTTATAAATCTCACCATTTAAGGTTTTGTTTAATTGATGCTCAATTTCCTTCAGCGAAATTTCCAATGGCATGCTAATAAACGAAGTGGAAGTTTTATAAACCATCGGCGAATCATCGCTTGGTAATGGTTTTAAAGTTTCAATTTTTTGGGCAGTCGAACAGCCGTTTAAGACAACCAGAGCCAAAATCAAACAAAGCAATAAGGATACTATTTTCATAGGAATAAATAATTGTGCTCAAATTTATAAATAAAAACCTGTAACATATTTAAAAAACAATAGTCTAAAGATTAGAATTATGATTTAATTATTTAACAAAAACTATACCTTTGTTACTAATCACGTTTCAAGGACTTTTTAACAGTCAAACTATGAACAAAAAAACAACTTTTTTTCTCACTGCATTTTTTCTGATAGGATTGGTTTCTTCTGCCCAAACTAAAAAATGGACATTGGAAGAATGCGTTCTTTATGCAGTAGAGAACAATATTTCCATTCAACAATCTGAATTGGATTTGAAAGTTTCCGATGTTGAAAAACTAGAAGCCATAGGTAATTTCTTGCCTAGTTTTTCGGGTTCGGCTAATTATGGTATCAATACTGGAGCAAACATTAACCCTGCAACTAACCAGTTTGAAAACGAATCGTTTCGATCGGCTTCGGCTAATCTTAATATGGGTGTGAATTTATTTAACGGTTTGGCTAACTGGAAAACCTTGCAGCGAACCAAACTAAACAAAATGGCAAATACCTATAAATTAGACAAAATGAAAGACGATATTATGCTTTCGGTGGCTAATTCTTATTTGCAAATTTTGTTTAATAAAGAACAGCTGAAAGTGCTGAAAAACCAAAATAAAATCACCAAAGAAAACATCAAGCGAACAAATGAGTTAATTCAAGCAGGAACAGTTCCAGCTGGTGATATATATGAATTGCAAGCTACTGATGCTGGACAAGAACAACAAATTATCAATGCCGAAAATACTTTGGTAATCTCTAAATTGGCTTTGGCACAAACACTTTTGTTGAAAGAATACGCTACGTTTGATATTGCTTCAGATGATATGCCAATTCCAGCAACAGAAATTTTATTTCAATCGCCAGAAAGCATTGCTTTAAAAGCAAGAGAAGTGGTAAAAGATTTGAAAGTTGCCAATTCTAATTTGGATTTAGCTAAAAAAGATGTGGAACTTTCACGAACTGGATACATGCCAACACTTTCTGGTTTTATGGGTTACAACACGCGTTGGTCACAAAGTATTCCGATTGGGTTTGTAGATCAGCTTTCCATTTTTGACGGTACCAATATTGGATTGCAATTAAATCTTCCTATTTTAAACGGATTTACAACTCGCGGTCGTGTACAACGTAGTAAAATCAATCAAGAAAGAACAAAATTATTGTTAGACCAAGCCGAATTAGACTTAGAAAGAACCGTTTATCAAGCGTATAATGATTTGAAAAACGCAAAAGCAAGCTACGAAGCTGCGGTAAAAACTGCCGAAGCACGAAAGTTAGCCCAAGAATTTTCTAAAGAAAGATACAATGTTGGACTTTTAAATTCATTCGATTACAGTCAAGCTTTGTTGGCTCACGAAAATGCTCAATCAGAAGTGTTACGTACCAAATACGATTACATCTTTAGAATTAAATTATTAGAATTTTACTTCGGAATCCCAATCACAAAATAATTATATATCATGTCAAAAAAGAAAATATACTGGATAGTTGGAATTATATTAGCGTTACTTGCCGTTTTAGTGATTTTAAAAAAGAACGGAACAATTGGTAGCAATGATGAATCGATAGAAGTTGAAACGGCAGCAGTAAACGAAATTACGATTGTTGAAACCGTTTCCGCTACCGGAAAAATTCAACCTGAAATTGAAGTGAAAATTTCATCTGAAGTTTCTGGAGAAATTATCGCTTTGCCTATAAAAGAAGGTCAAGTAGTGAAAAAAGGTGATTTATTAGTAAAAATCAATCCCGATTTATATACATCGGGTTACAACAGAACGGTTTCAAATCTTTCGGGAACAAAAGCAAGTTTAAGCCAAGCCGATGCCACTTTTAGAGAAGCAAAAGCAAGTTATGATAGAAGCAAAACACTTTTTGACAAAGGAATTATTTCTCGCTCAGAATGGGATAAAGCTGTGGCTGTTTTTGAAGGCGCAAAAGCTACCAAAGAGAATGCGTATTATAATGTTCAAAGTGCAAATGCTACCGTAAAAGAAGCTAAAGATAACTTAGGAAGAACAACTATTTATTCGCCAGCCGATGGAACAATTTCATCGCTTGGTGTTGAATTGGGAGAACGAGTTTTAGGAACACAACAAATGACTGGAACCGAAATTCTTCGTGTTGCCAACCTAAACAATATGGAAGTTGAAGTTGATGTAAACGAAAATGATATTGTAAAAGTTAGTATTGGCGACAGCACAAAAATTCAAGTCGATGCTTATTTGAAGAAAGAATTTAAAGGAATTGTAACCAGTATTTCTAACTCAGCAAGCGCAGCTACAACCGCTGATCAAGTAACTAATTTTAAAGTAAAAGTTAGAATTCTAAAAGAATCATACCAAGATTTATTGGAAGGAAAACCAGCAACTTTTTCGCCTTTCCGTCCAGGAATGACAGCTACGGTTGATATTATTACTAAAAGAAAAGAAAACGTTATTGGCGTTCCAATTAGTTCTGTGGTGGTAAAATCGGATACAACAGCAACTAAAAAGTATGAAGCAAAAGACGAAGGCGAAGGTAAAATCACTTCTAAAAATGGTAAAAAATTCGAATGTGTTTTTGTGAAAAATGGAGACAAAGCCAAAATTAGAATTATCAAAACTGGAATTCAAGATGATACTAACATTGAAGTCATTTCTGGCTTGAAAAAAGGCGATGTAGTTATCACTGGTCCATATACAACAGTTACTAAAGACTTAAATTCGGGCGATAAAGTAAAATCTAAAAACGATTCTAAAGCCAAGAAACCAGAGAAAAAATAATGACATATATTCTTAACATAGAAACCGCTACCAAAAATTGTTCGGTTTCTTTAGCTAAAAATGGTGAAACTATTTTGTGTAAAGAAATAGCCGAGCAAGGTTATTCTCATGCCGAAAAGCTACATGTTTTTATTGAAGAAATTGTAAAAGAAGCCAATGTCAATTTCTCCGAAATTAAAGCGGTTGCAGTGAGTAAAGGTCCAGGTTCTTATACCGGTTTGCGCATTGGAGTTTCGGCAGCAAAAGGATTGTGTTATGCGTTGCAAATTCCGCTGATTTCTATTGATACGATGCAAGTTTTGGCAAAAAAAGCTGTTGTTGATGGATTAATCGTCCCGATGATTGATGCTCGAAGAATGGAAGTTTACAGCGCCATTTTTGATAAAAATCACAACAAAATAAAAGACGTAGAAGCCGAAGTTTTAAGTGAAAATAGCTATCAAGATTATAATGAAACGGTTTATTTTGTTGGCGATTGTCAAGAAAAATGTAAAACAGTTTTGACCAAAGAGAACTTCATTTTTTTGCCTGAAATAGTATTTCCATCAGCAAACGAAATGAGCCAATTGAGCTTTGAAAAATTCCAAAACAACGAATTTGAAGACGTGGCTTATTTTGAACCTTTTTACTTGAAGGATTTTAAATTAACAAAGTAAAATATAAGAAAAATTTTGTAAATTAAATTTTAATTTTTAGATTTGGATTAGTTATAACTAAAAATACGTTCTTACATTAGAAAAAATATAGAATTGCGTTCTAGCTTTTAAAAATCTCTGTTTTCAGAAATCGTGGAAAATTTCAAAACACAAAGAGAAGTAAAGTTGGATACGTCTACAATTTGCGTAGGCGTTCCATTTGCTTTTGTGTTTAGGTTTCCACGAACCTCTGAAACGAGTATTTGGTTCTGCTTACGCTTTTTTATGTTTTTAAATTAGTAATCCTAAATTTAAAAAAAACATGAAAAAAATTTACCTTTTGTTATCATTAATTTTCGCAACAATTTTTAGTGGCTGCGAAGCTGAGAAAGACTATATTAGCGATAACAGTTTAAATCAAAACTATCAATTAAAGAGAATCAGTTTTTCTGAATTTAAGTCAAATCAATCGGCATTTCAAAAATTAAGAGAAGCTCGTTCAAAGAAAAATCCAAATATTCTTAATAGAGGTGTTTACAACGAAGACTATGGAGTTTTTATTGATACTACCAATATTGTTGTTGTAGAGAATGATGGAAAACACTCCATTACTTTTCAAATTATAGATGAAGCTTTTTCAAATAAAGTAGAAAATTTAGTGCTTAATTCAAAAGACGATGTATATGTAGCTTATATAACAGAATATTTGTTGTCACAACAAGAGTTACAAGCTATTGGTGATGGAGGTGAGTTACTTTCAAAAGAACCTGATGCAATTACAATGCTAGAGAATAATGCTAGAATAAGTATTTCAGGAAATGGAGCTCATTGTGTTGATGTTATAACAGTAATTACAAGATATTGTGAAGATATAAATGGAAAAGTAATTGAAAATAAGGGAGAAGGATGTTATGGTGGTTTTTTTGAAGTGGAACATCAAGTGTTAACAATTAGTGAGGGTTGTTTATCAAATGGTGGCGGTTCAAGTGGTGGTATTGGAGGATATAATCCACCAACTTCAGGAGGTAACCCTGTTAGTGGCGGTGGCGGTTCAACAGGTGGAAGTACAGGAAATACCAATCCAGATATAAACGACGGTAACCCAAACCCAATAATAACAACACCTGTTTTAAACCAAAGTAAAACTGAAATTAAATTACTAAATACTTTCTCAGACGAGCAATTAAATTGGTGGAAAAATGAGGCAGACGATGAAGTTAAAGAAGATATTTTAGCATACATTAATCAATATTTAACTTTAGAACAAAATGAAGCTATTGAGTTTGCTAGTGAATTGATAAATTTTTCAATTGAAAAAGGAGATAGTTTTAAATTTGATAATACTATAGTTGCTAATAATTCATTGAATTTTGATAATCTTATTGAATTTCAGAATTTTATAAATGATATTCCAACAGAAGGATTTGATTTTGAAGTGGAGAATGACCAACAAAATAATCAAAAAACTGCAAAAGTAAAATTAGCATTAACAGGTATATTTGGTGGAATAAATTTTAAAATAAAACAAAATATGTCTCCTCCGTATTCAATTGCTAATGTAACATCTTCTGCATATGGTTTTACGTTAGCTTTTGGTTGGGAACAAAAGGATTACGATGTTAATATAAACACTACTGCCAATACAGCAACAATAACTATTTCTGGCGATATACATTATAATGTATTTATTGATGGAGTTGGTACGATATGGTCTAGTGAAATAGAAATAAGAGTCGTTCTAAATACAACAACAGGAACTATAATCTCAGCAGTAAAATTACCTTAATTTAAAAATATGAAATTTAAAATTGATGAATTTAGCTTTAGCCTTTTATTTTGGCAAGTTTTTATTTTATTTTTAACAATTTTGTTGATTTATTTGTTATATAAATTGATTAAAAGTATTAAAAATAAAAAGTAGTAATCTTAAGATAATTACTGTTTGTAACAATAGTGACTTTAAAATATAACTGAAAGTCACTATTGCAATCATTTATTACTTTGTATTTTGGAATTACTAACTTTCAAATAAATAATTTTTTAAGATACTAGTGGTTAAAATTTCCAGAAAAGTGTGTAACTTTAACCAACTTTAAAACAAAAAGCACTCCAATCAGAGTGCTTTTTGTTTTATCAATTAATTTTCCCGTGTTAGCAATTAATTTTCTGCTTTTAGCAGTTCATTTTGTACCTTTAGCAACTCATTTATATCTTTTAGTAGAAGATTTTTATGTTTTAGCAATTCATTTACACCTTTTAGTAGCTAATTTTTAACCTTTAACAGAACATTTATTGTTTTTAGTAACTTGTTTATCCCTTTTAGCAGAAGGTTTTCAAGTTTTAGCAATTCAGTTATAATTTTTAGCAACTAATTTTGTGTCTTTAGCAGGAAGTTTACTGTATTTAACAGCTATTACATTGAAATTTACTTTATTATTCCACTTGGTTTCGCAAAGAGTTTTTAGATATGCTCCACAAATGTCTCCAGACTTTGCGGATTTTTTTGTGAAATTTTCAAATTATTCAATAAAATTGTTCGTTACTCGGAATTTTAAAAGTTAAATATTACTCTCCCGAAACTTCTCTAACAAAAGGTTGAATAGAAATACCAGCTTTGTCAAACGCATCTTTACTTTGTTCCAAAATATCTGAACTCATATTGCCAAAATCTTCATTTTTTGACCATGGTCTAATGCCGATTTGAATTGCCGAATCGGTTAGGTTTTTCACCACAATACTTGGCTCTGGAGTTTTCAATACTAATGGATGATTTTGCATTACTTGCATCACAATATCTTTGGCTACTTTGATATTGGTATCATAAGAAAGCGAAAATATTAAATCGGCTCTACGCATTCCTTGCAATGAGTAATTGATGATAACTCCGTTAGATAAAATCCCGTTTGGAATAAATATGGTTTGGTTATTTGAAGTAAGTAATTTGGTTGTGAAGATTTGAATTTCATTTACAGTTCCAATAACACCTTGCGCTTCAATGCTATCGCCAACACGAAACGGTTTGAATAAAATAATCAAAACGCCACCAGCAAAATTAGACAACGAACCTTGAAGCGATAAACCAACAGCCAAACCTGCCGCACCAAGAATAGCAACAAACGAAGATGATTCTATGCCAAGTCGGGAAATAACGGTAATGAAAAGCAATAATCGTAATGCCCAAAGAAGACTATTTGCCAAGAAACGTGAAAGTGTTGGATCAAATTCATTTTTAAGCATTATCTTTTTTACCATACGGTTTATCAATCGGATGCCGTAAAGTCCAATAATTAAAATGAATATAGCAGAAATCAGTTTGGGTGAATAAGCAATCAAAGTGTTGATAAACTCGTTCACATATTCTTCAAAGGAATGGATGTATTGCAATTCTTTCTTTTCCATAAATAATCATAAAAAATCCCGACAGAATCGGGATTAATTTTAATTATGCAAAAATACGATTTTTTAAATTAATCGGCATTTTCGTCAGCAGGTTTAACAATGTCTTCTGCTTTTGTTTTTACTTCTTCCGCTGTTTCTGAAGCATCATCAGTAAACGAATTTACTTTTTCTTTTACACTAGCAACAGCACTTCCAGCTAATTCTTCGGCTTTATCTGCCAATTCGCTAGCTTTTTCTTTTACTGTTTCTACTGCATTTTCAATAGCTTCGGTTGCTTGTGGAACATATTCGCTTACTTTTTCTTTAGCAGTTTCGGCAAATTCTTCTACTTTGTCAACCAATGGCGCAGCAGCTTCTTTTGCTTTTTCGATACTTTCTTCGGCAAATGTTTCAGCTTTATCAGCAAATTCGCTTACTTTCTCTTTGGACGAGCCAAATAAGTTTTTAAAAAATCCTCCGATTCCCATAGTTGTAGTTTTTTAATTGATTAATAATAACAATATTACAAAAATTTATGATTGATTTTTAATTCAATTAAGATTTCTTCTAAATTATCGGTTGGTTTTTGACAGGTTCGATTTTGACACAAATACAAAAGCGTTTCATTTTCTACAAATCGATTTTCTAGAAATGGAAGTTTAGAAACGTTTTTACCTCCAGCGATTATAGCATTTGGAAAATAATACTGATTGATTTTTGTTCCAAATTCGATGGCTTTTTCTCCACAAATAGCGATTTCTTTTTGCTGTTCAGAAAAGTTTAGTAACAAGTTCAACCAATTGGAAAATGCCGATGGATAATCAATCGTTGGGATAATATGTTGTAGCATTTGCTGACTTATTTTTTCAAAATAGCTGTTTTCAAAATAAATGCTCAATTTGAATAGAACGTTTGCCATTACTGAATTTGCCGCCGGAATTACATTATCTTCTACTTCAAAATGTGGCGTAATCAAATCGCTGTCTTGACGTGAAGTAAATCTGAAAAATTGCTCTTTTTCGTCATAAAAATAATCCAAACAATGATGTGCTAAATCTTTGGTTTTATGTAGCCAATGTTCATCAAAAGTAACTTCATATAATGAAATAAAAGCTTCCATTACATGAACATAATCTTCGAGATAACCATTAATCGTAGCTTTTCCGTTTTTATAGGTTCGGAATAAATTTCCATCAACATTACAAAGTTTTTCAATGATGAAATTGGCGTTTTGCAATGCGATTTTCAAATACTTTTCGTCATTCAAAGCTTTGTATGCATCCACAAAACCTTTTAGCATAATGGCGTTCCATGATGTTAAACATTTATCGTCCAATCGAGGTTTGCTTCTTTTTTCTCTTTCGAGATAGAGTTTTTGTTCCCACGATTTTTTCTTTTGTTCCAAGGTTTCAATGGCGATATTTTGCTGTTTTGCTATTTGTTCCAATGACTGATTTTGGATTAAAACATAATTTTCGTGTTCCCAAAATCCAAATTCATTAACATTAAAAACCTCCGAAAATAACTCGAAATCTTCTTTTAAAATGACTTGAAGTTCTTTTTTTGTCCAAACATAAAATGCGCCTTCTTCTAGGTGATTTTCATGATTTAAACTATCGGCATCAATTGCGGAATAAAAACTTCCTTCGGGAGTTAACCATTCTTTTTCAACGAAGTCCAAGGTTTTTTCAATGACTTCTTTGTATAGTTTGTTTTTGGTTAACTTATAAGCATTGGCATATAAAGAAACCATTTGACCGTTGTCATACAGCATTTTTTCAAAATGTGGAACATGCCATTTTATATCAACAGAATATCGCGAAAATCCGCCGTCAACAGTATCGAATAATCCACCAAAAGCCATTTTGGTCAAGGTTAAATCTACGAATTCTAAAAGTTTTTTATCATTCGTTTGGTGACCATATCGAAGTAGAAATTCATAATTGGTTGGCATCATGAATTTTGGAGCTCGAGCCATTCCGCCAAAATCCCAATCGAAGCTTTTTTGCCATTTTTCGATTAGTTTTTCAAGAATTTCAAAGGTGAAATCGGTTGTGGTTTCTGTTTTTGGAATGATGCTAATGGATTGCAATCCTTCGTGTAGTTTTTCGGCATAATCCAGAATGGTTTCAGGATTTTGAATATAAATTTCCTGAAGTTTTTCGAGTGAATTTATCCATTCGTTTTTTCTGAAATAGGTTCCGCCCCAAATTGGTCTTCCGTCGGGCAAAGCGACAACGTTCATTGGCCAACCGCCGCGACCAGTCATTATTTGAACGGCTTTCATGTAAACGGCATCAATGTCTGGTCGTTCTTCACGATCGATTTTGATGTTGATAAAATGTGCGTTCATTGTGGTTGCAACTTCTTCGTTTTCAAAACTTTCGTGTTCCATAACATGGCACCAATGACAAGCGGAATAGCCAATGCTGATAAGAATTAGTTTGTTTTCTTTTTTGGCTAAAGCCAATGTTTTTTCGTTCCACGCTTTCCAATGTACCGGATTGTTGGCGTGTTGTAATAGGTAAGGACTGGTTTCTAGATTTAGCTCGTTCATTGTTGTGGTTTAGCCCCGATTGAAGCAAGTATCCTTTTTTATAACTAGACATCTCGACTGTGCTCGATGTGACAAAAAAAGATACTGCGTAAAGCGGGAAATAGCTCCTGAAAAAAAATTAAAAAAGCGCCATGATTTATGACGCTTAAAGGTAGGGTTTTATTTTGAAATTATTATCCGTTTAAAGCTTCAACTACAATTTCGTTGTCGTTTAGCATACTTTTAAGCATGTTTTCAATGCCGTTTTTTAGCGTGAATGTTGATGATGGACAGCCGTTGCACGAACCTTGAAGTACTACTTTTACTTTTTTATCGGTTTCATCATACGAATCGAAAAGAATATTTCCACCATCGGCTGCAACGGCTGGTTTTACATATTCTTCGAGTATGTTGATGATTTGCTGTGAGGTTGTGTCGAGATTGTCGAAATTTTTGATTTGTTGTTTTTCTTGTTTTTCATCGGTTGCAATTAAACTTTCGTCTAAAACGGTTCCACCATTTTCAATAAATTGTTTAATGAATGTTCGTAATTCTAACGTGATTTCGTCCCAAGAAATACTGTCGTATTTGGTTACGGAAACGTAATTTTCGGTGATGAAAATTTCTTTAACGTAGTGAAATTTGAATAATTCTTGTGCCAAAGGCGATGCTTTGGCTTCATCGATATTTTTAAATTCAGCCGAAGTTTTTGTCAAAGCTTTGTTGACTACAAATTTTAGCGAAGCTGGATTTGGAGTGGTTTCGCCATAAACGGAAATAGGTTGTTTTTTTATCGCGTTTTCGGTTGGAAGTACAACTATGCCGCCATTGTTTACAAAGTTTTCTATTTGTTCGGCAACATCGTCTTGAACGTCTTTCCATTCGACAATACTAAATCGTTCGATAGCAATAAAATTTCCAGAGATGTAAACGGTTTTTACAAATGGAAGGTAGAAAAGTTGTTGGGCTAAAGGGGAATTTTTAGCCTCATCAATGTTTTTAAATTCGAAATTTTGATTTTGAGTGATGAAATCGGGGAATTCAAATTTAATTATTGTTGGGTTTTGGGTTTCTTTTATAATGATTTTCATTTGTATTATATATTTTTTTGCAAATTTAACAAAGATATTTTCCATGAATAACTATATTTGGACTTTTAAACAAATTATTAACATTTCAAGTGATTTGAAATTGTTTTAAATGCTTCATAATTAATTATATATGAAACGAATTTTACTCTCGCTTTCAATCTTTTTTTTATTCGCAAAGTCTTTTGCTCAACCCATAACGGTTAATACTACAACTTATACAGTTCCTCAATTAGTTCAAGATGTTTTATTTGGTAACGGTACTGCTGGTTCAGCGTGTGTTGGTACGATTAATAATATTACTTGGAGTACAGGATCTAATTTTGGTTCACACAATGGTATTGGTTATTTTACCAATACAAATCCAAATTTTCCATTAACAAATGGGGTAATTTTAAGTACGGGAAGAATTGATCAAATTCCTGGTCCAAATACACAACAATTAGGTACTTTTACCGATCAAATTTGGCCTGGAGACAATCAATTGTTTAATTATATCAATGGTTTAGGTATTGATGCAGGTTTAACAGATTATAATGATGCAACAATATTAGAGTTTGATTTTACACCTTTAACAAATCAGATGAGTTTTGATTTTTTGTTTGCATCTGAGGAATATGGAGATTTTCAGTGTACTTTTTCTGATGCATTTGCTTTTTTTCTTACGAATACAACTGCTGGCACTCCGCCCATTAATTTAGCTTTAGTTCCAGGGACTGCAACAGAAACGCCGATTTCAGTTACAACCATTAGAGATAATTCTAATTTACCAACATGTGATGCTGCTAATCCAGCTTTTTTTGGTTCAAACAATGAAGGTGCTGCCGCAGCTGCCGCAGCTATAGATTTTAATGGTCAAACAGTTTTGATGACTGCTAATGCTACTGTTATTCCTGGAAATACATATCATATTAAGTTAGTTATCGCTGATAGAAATGATCAAAGTTATGACTCAGCAGTTTTTCTTGGTGGAGGAAGTTTTAATATTGGATCTGCGGATTTGGCTGGAACAGGTGTTTATGATGGATTAACTGATTTAACAATTGCAAATGGATCGGGTATTTGTAATGACGTAGCAATAACAATTCAAGCAGGTGTTGTAGCTTTGCCTGGTGTAACTTATCAATGGACACTAGATACAAATATTATTCCTGGAGCTAATACTAATTCATATACCATTACGCAAGGTGGAGATTATGGTATAACAATAACTTATCCCGGAGGTTGTCAACAGTCAGATACAATGACTGTAGAATATTTTCCGCCATTAACTCTTGGAACTCCAAGTAATATTACCCAATGTTCACAACCATTTGATGTGACAGTTAATGAATCAACAATTTTGAATGGTAATGTAGGTACGGTTTCCTATCATTATACTTTGTCTGGTGCAAAAGCTTATGCAGATTATATAGCAAATCCAAATTCTTATGATGGCTCTAACGGTCAAGAGATATTTGTAGCTGTTGAAGATGCCACTAACGGTTGTATTTCAACAACATCTTTTTTCGTTATTGAAGATACAACTTTATGTACACCTCCTGTGACACCAGGAACTCCACCAGATTTAACAGAGTTTGAATTAACTTTAGGAGGTGGAATTGGAGATTTTGATTTCACACCGCAATTACCTTTTGTTTATGGTTCATACAATTTAACTGATTATACAGTTACTTTTTACACTTCTCCTGCAGATGCAAATAGTGGTGTAAATCCAATTAATCCTATAAATACTTTCCTAGGTACCGATGGTCAAATAATTTATGTTAGATTACAAGACAATCTTAATCCAGGTAGTTTTGGTGTTACCAGTTTTACACTTTTCGTAAATCCTTTACCAAATGCGGCAATTTCTCAAAGCACCTCAATTTGTTCAGGACAAAATGCAACTGTAACTTTTCAAGGTACCCCAAATGCTACGGTTACATACAATATTAATGGAGGTTCTAATTTGACAACAATCTTAAATTCATCGGGTGACTCGATAATTTTAAGTGCTGTTTTAACATCTACAACAGTTTATAATTTGGTTAGTGTCCAAGATCCAAATGATCCAACAGTAATTGTTCCTCTGATT